>DVLW01000071.1 GCA_018715285.1 Candidatus Faecivivens stercoripullorum
TTTCTGCCGCATTTCCTGAAAAGGTCAGATAGGGTGCACCCAGCGGGTCATGGCTGACCGATACTTCTGTCAGCGCAAAATCCCGTATACCGGTGCCAATTGCTTTGGAAAACGCCTCTTTTGCCGCAAAAGCAGCGGCCATGGACGGATAAGGGTTCGGCTTTGAGGCGAAATATTCCTGTTCTGTTGCAGAAAAAACCCTCGCTATAAAACGAGGGTTTTGACAGCTCTTTTTGATCCGCTCAATTTCCGTCAGGTCTATTCCCGTAAAAAGCATGACCGCCCGCCTGTCTGGGGATATAAGATTTCAGATTTTCCAACACGTTGTCGTTGGGAGTAAACACCAGCAGAATCCGTCCCATCGTCTGGTGTGTCAGTACAGCATAGTAGCAGCCCGGATCGTCAGGAGAAGTGCAGGCATATACACGGTTGGAGTAGGTTTCCGAAGTATGCTCTGCCTCCTTAAAGGGGCCAAACTTTTCAAAAGTACGTGCGTTAACAGTCAGCATCCGTTTTCTTTTGCGTTTGGCAATGATTTTGTCGACGTCCATCTCACCATTGGTTACAATGTATTCGTATTCGATGTTCATGCTGGTGATCAGCAGATAGCCGCCGTACAGTGAACCAAAAGCCAGCAGTGTTGTAATCATCGAAAAGGCTCCGAGAATTGTTCCCAGGAACATAAATACGACAAACAGTACCAGTGCAGCCACAACAATCAGGGCACGCATTGCCATTTCCTTGCCGCCATTTTTCTTTTTGACAATATACTCGCAATAAGTATCCATGATAAACCATACCTTTCTGATATACTGTTTAAATAGTACCATATCCAGATAAAAAGTGCAAGTCAAACGGGATATTTTTCATGGTATTTTTACATTGACCCGACCAGGTTTGTATAAATTGCTGCTGTATGCCCACAATATGGTTATGTCAGACAAAACCAGCTGACAGTTAACGATCAGAGCAAAAGAAAGGACGGATTTTATGCAGATTACAGATATCAAGGTACGCAAACTCATGGAGGAAGGCAGACTTCGCGCAGTTGTTTCGGTGACCATTGGAGACGAAATTGCGATTCATGATCTCAAAGTCATCGAAGGTCCCCAGCGGCTTTTTGTCGCAATGCCTTCCAGAAGGGAAACGGGCGGCATTTTCCGGGATATTGTACACCCGATTACACCTGCCGCGAGAAAACAGCTGGAAGATGCGGTACTGTCCGCCTACCAGCGGGAAAAAGCACGGGTACAGGCACTTTCCCAGCTGCCGTATGGAGATTACTGGGACAGCCACTTTACACCGCCTGCCACACCTGCTGTAGCAGCTGTATATCCGACCGCAACCATCTGAAAACACAAGGTTTTGCAATAAAAAACGGTCTCCCGTATTTAAGGGAGACCGTTTTTTAAATCAGATTACATAATGTAGGAGCGAACAGAAACAGGAAGTTCATCCTTGTCAGCCGAGATGGTCATAACAAGGTTCAGTTCTCTGCTGCCGATAGCATTGGAGAGCTTTTCGAGGAAGCAAGCCAGCTTGTTCAGGTCACGTCCGCCGATTTTGAGGGTAGAGTCGATGAACAGATCGGTGATATCAAAGTTGCCGGACAGCACACCGGTAATATAACCATAGAATTCTTCATAACCTTCAATGCTGTCCTTGCAGGTTTCCATCAGACGGACAGAGGAAGGAATGTCAAAAGTGAGCTTGGGTTCTTTTTCGATACAAACAACATTACCATTGGAAGTGTTCGCAGCCTTGGTGACCAGATCGACCAACAGTTTTGTTTTACCGGATCCCTTGTTACCGACAATCAATTTAATCATAATAGGTACCTCCATTTTTCCGAAACAGAAGGCCTGTTTCATTTATTTAGGCAGAAGGCCGTCCGGAAATATCCGGACAGATATTCCGCTTAAATTTTCCTTTTATTTGCCCATTTTGGCTTTCAGTTCTTCGCCCATTTTTTCATAACCGGGCTTGCCCAGAAGAGCAAACATGTTCTTTTTATAACTTTCAACGCCGGGCTGGTCAAAGGGGTTGATGCCCATCATATAACCTTCGACAGCGCAGGCCTTTTCGAAAAAGTAGATCATATAGCCGATTTCATATTCATTGATGGTCGGCATTTCCAGTACTGCACAAGGTACGCCGCCTTCCGAATGAGCCAGCAGAGTTGCCTGCATAACGGTTGCGTTGACAATGCTCATATTCTGGTTGGAGAGGAAGTTGAGGCCGTCCATGTTGTCAGGATCGTTTTCGATAAAGAAGTCCTGTTTCGGCTTCTTGATGTCGACAAAAGTCTCAAACAGAATCTTGGAGCCATCCTGAATGATCTGGCCCAGAGAATGCAGGTCGGTCGAGAAGGTAACAGAAGAGGGGAAGAGACCCTTTCCGTCTTTGCCCTGGCTCTCGCCGTAAAGCTGTTTGTACCATTCAGCCATTGTTGCAAAGCAGGGGTCAAAGGAAACCAGCAGTTCCATTGCTTTGCCTTTCTGCTTCATGGCAAAACGGGTAGCAGCATAACGATATGCGTCATTGGTTTCGATAGAAGGATCCATCAGCGCATTCTGAGCAGCTCTAGCGCCTTCCATCAGTGCGTCGATGTCGATACCTGCAGCGGCAATCGGCAGCAGGCCAACAGCGGTCAGAACCGAGAAACGTCCGCCAACATCGTCCGGAACGACAAAGGTTTCATAACCCATCTTGTCAGACAGTTCTTTCAGAGTACCTTTGCTGCGGTCAGTGGTAGCATAGATGCGGTCTTTTGCAGCTTCGCCGTATTTGTCTTCCAGCAGCTTTTTGAAAACGCGGAAAGCAAGAGCGGTCTCAGTTGTAGTACCGGATTTGGAAATAACGTTGACAGCGACGTCCTTGCCTTCACACAGGGAAATGATTTCCTGCAGGTAAGACGGGCTTACACTGTTACCGGCAAAATAGATCTGAGGAGTCTTTTTTGCGAGGTTGTTGTACATCTGGGATTTGATGACTTCGATAACTGCGCGAGCGCCCAGATAGGAGCCGCCGATACCAAGAACAACCAGAACGTCAGCCTGTTCCTGAATCTTTTTAGCAGCCTTTTTGATACGCTCAAACTCTTCCTTGTCATAATCAGTCGGAAGGTTGATCCAGCCCAGAAAATCATTGCCCAGGCCAGTGCCGGCATGCAGCATATCGTGGGAAGTTTTGACAAAAGGTGCGAGCGCGCTGATTTCGTGATCGCTCATAAACCCTTTCATATAGGAATTGTTGAAAGTTAACGCCATTGGCGTATACCCCCC
>DVLW01000072.1 GCA_018715285.1 Candidatus Faecivivens stercoripullorum
CATCCACCTGTGTCTTTGTAACGTTAATCTCGGCGTTGGTCAGCTGGTCATCCAGTTCCGTACTTAAAGACAGCGTCATCGTATATTCCGGCCTGTCAGCAAATTCCTGCAAAAGCGCGCAGGCATTCACAGCAGACCCCATTTTAAATCCAACAAAAGCGCCAACTGCAAGAATGATTGCAAGAATAACTGCCAATATTACAATCCACAGTTTTTTCTTTTTTGCTGTGACCTTATTCTTCAAAACTGGCGCAGCAGGCAATTGACTATCTGTACCTGTCTGTGCGGTCGGCGTTTTTTTGCTCTTTTTGCATAACTTTCTCGCCACAAGGAGAATAAGCAGGAGAATCAAAATCCCAGCTACGATCAACAGCCACATATGACTGTAGGGAACGATAGCCACCTCTGTTTCAGCAGCAGAAACGGAAAACACAAGATAACTGCCAAAAGTGGTACAATCCGCTTTTTCCCATTGTCCATCCTGTTTCACATAAACGCTGTAGCCTTCCGCAGTTTCCTCCGGAGAAAGATAGCGGACCGTATAACTGTCCTGAGAAACGTCAGAGCAGGATATTGTCCATTGTTCTACTGCTTTTTTCCCATGAATCCGTTCCGTCTCTTCTACACCGGAAACAGTCAAAGCTGCTTTCTCGTCAAAATCGCCATCCATAAGAAAGACTGGACGTCCGCTTTCCCGGATAGCCTGTGACGGAAGGGTCAGTACATAGCGTTTGTATTCCGCGGTCACGGTTTTATCAAAATGCAGTTCTGTCAGATCGTCCGTATCCCAGCAGGCATAGTACCCATCTTTTACAGGAATCTCAGGGAAAATGTCTGCACCAAACGACTCACCATAAGAAAAGGACTGCGATTTGATCTCTTCATCCTCTATGAGAAATCGCAAAGTAAACTGTGTCATTCTCTCCGGGATGCCTTCCACCTGACTGAGCGCTTCAAAGGAAAGAGGCTCAGCCTTTCCGGCATAACCGATTCGGCCAAGACCTGCGAGTGTATCCGACACATAGTAATTTCCGGTAATGTTTCCATCTTCCGTACCGGATACGGCACCGGAATACCGTCCGGAATCCGGGATATCCACCAGTGTATAGCAGCCGGAAACCACGGTATTTTCTGCGGTGGCTCCTGTCACACCACCCACATAGTCGCCGCCTGAAAGCACACATTTTACAAAGCAGTTTCGAATGGTCGCACGGGAGATACCCGCAACACCGCCTACATAATCTCCGCTGTAGCTTTTCACTGACCCATAGCTCTCACAGGATTTGACTGCGCCCAGATCCATCCGGCCTACGATACCACCGGCATAATCTTTCTTTGCGGAAACTTTTCCTTCATTGGTACAGCCTGTAACAACTGCCAGCGTCTTGTATTGAAAGTCAAGGGAACGAGTCCCGTCCCTGGTCAGATCATCTTCCGGGTCGAAATCATACTCGACAGACATAGAACCTACGATTCCTGCCACATTGACGTCTCCAAACACATCGCCGCTGTTTGTCGAACCGTTGACTTTTCCTGATGCCGACTCACCGGTATCCTCATCGGAAATATCCTCAAAGAAATCCCCGGCATCTTTTTGTTTTGTTTCCTCCATCTGCTGCTGTAACAGATCAACGATTACCTGCGATTGTTTATTGATGGCTTGAAAATCACCGATAAGTGTATCAGAGGAAGAAGAAATACTGCCTTGAAGCCCGTAAGCACTGTTCAGCATCTGAGATAGTGCTGAATCCAGAGTGTCTCCCCGACTGGTCACACTGCTGTCTATCGGTGTAAAGGTAATGGCTGGTTCTTCTGCAACAGTTGATACAACAGATGCAATCCGATCGAAAACGGTTCCCATAGAGGACATTCCCTGATTCAGGTTATGCATCGCCTGTGTCATAAGATTGAGTGCTTCTATACCCTGTTCACCCATAGATTGCAGTTCTGTTTTTGCGTTTTCTCCATGGGTAATTGCGCTTTCCAGTGAATCCTTTGCATTTTGTGCAGCCGATTTTACAGCGTTTAATTCATCAAGAACATTTTTGACAGCATCAGCCGGACTCTCACCATTCAAAATCTGCTTGGCACTCTCCAAAGCAGAACGAAGATGAGACTTACAGCTTTCTGCATAGTTTGCCGCATCCTGCAGGGCGTCAGAAGCCTTCTGCAATTCCGATGCAGCTGCGTTTCCCAGCTCTCCGGCACCTGCCAGTGTTTCGGAAGTCTGCGCCAGCATCCGGGAAACATCTTCCAGTACTTTTGCAACATCACTGATCTGATTCAGAATAGGTTCCGATTCACTGATGACCCAGGATATTCGGGCAGATATGTCATTGACCTGTTGGATATTCTCATTGCTCCAATCGGTAATTACCTTGCTAAGCCCACTTACCGCATCCTTCGCGGTACTGATATCGGAAATCAGACTCCCAAAACGCCCGGAAATGGCCTTGGAACTGCTCTGCGCATCTGTGGCAGCCTGATTCGTCAGTCCCTGCAAAGTGTCCAGCTCTCCCCAAAGCTGATCCAAAAGGTCTTTGTCATACCGCAGCGTAACCTGGGGTTCCATCTGCCCGGCAATACCTCCCACATCCTTGCGGCCGTTAACCGTTGCGGTATTTTTGCAGCCGTCCAGATATCCAGACTGGCGTCCTACAATACCACCAATGTTGTAGCCCATATGTTCATAACCGACATTTCCTGTGTTTTCACAACTTTGGATTACACCACTGGAAAAGCCTGCAATACCGCCAATATCAGTCCCTGCTGGTACACTCTCCGTAGTCCGAAGCAAAGAAATATCTGAAATATTCGCCGATACTTCTACTGCCGTGGTATTGATCTCACCGTTATTTTTGCATTGGATTAAGCTGCCGGTATTCTGACCAGCAATACCGCCCACATAATGCTTACCGGTAACGGTACCCTGAAACTGACAGTTAATCA
>DVLW01000012.1 GCA_018715285.1 Candidatus Faecivivens stercoripullorum
GCTGGTCGGATAGAAATATTCCAGATCCTTGGTCTGATCCGGCCAACCCAGCGTAGAGAACGGCCACAGAGCCGAGCTGAACCAGGTATCCAGAGTATCCGGGTCCTGACGCATCGGTTTACCGCATTTCGGGCAGACAGGATTTGTCTCGCGGGTTACAACCGTTTCATTGCAGTCATCGCAGTAGAATGCCGGAATCCGGTGACCCCACCACAGCTGACGGGAGATACACCAGTCGCGGATATTCTCCATCCAATGGAAATAGTTCTTGCTGAAACGTTCGGGAATAAAGCGGATATCACCGCTGCGAACTGCTTCAATTGCCGGCTGTGCCAGTTCTTTCATTGAGACAAACCACTGTTTGGATACCATCGGCTCAATGGTGGTATGGCAGCGGTAGCAGGTACCGACCTCATGGGTCAGCGGTTCGATTTCCTTGAGGAATCCGCCTGCTTCCAGATCAGCGACAATGGCCTTGCGTGCTTCCATTGTGGTCATGCCAGCATACTTGCCGCAGTCGAGGACTTCCGGCTCGTTTGCAGCTGCCTTACCGGTTGCAAACAGTTCATCTGCCACAGCCTTTTCTTCAGCACCGGTCATATGTCCGTCGTAAGTGAAGACACGGACAATCGGCAGATTATGACGCAGACCAACTTCATAGTCGTTGGGGTCATGAGCAGGCGTAATCTTTACGACACCGGTACCCTTGGTCATGTCGGCATGTTCGTCGCAGACAATCGGGATTTCTTTGTTCAGCAGCGGCAGGATGACATGGCAGCCGTGCAGATGCGCATAACGGGGGTCATCCGCATTGATAGCGACAGCAGTATCGCCCAGCATGGTTTCCGGACGGGTAGTCGCCAGTTCCAGCATCTCGCCGGTTTCCTTGACCGGATAAAGCAGGTGCCAGAAATTACCCTGCTGTTCGGTATATTCGACCTCTGCATCCGAGATGGAAGTCTTACAGCAGGGGCACCAGTTGACCATACGGTTACCACGATAGATCAGACCCTTGTTGTACAGACGGAGGAAGACTTCAAGAACTGCTTTGGAGCAGCCTTCATCCAGTGTAAACCGTTCACGGGTCCAGTCGCAGGAAGAACCGAGCTTTTTCAGCTGGGTGACAATCCGTCCGCCATACTGTTTTTTCCAGTCCCATGCACGTTCCAGGAATCCTTCACGTCCGATATCTTCCTTGGTCACACCCTCTTTGCGCATTGCCTCAACAATCTTTGCTTCGGTTGCGATGGATGCATGGTCAGTACCGGGAAGCCAGAGGGTGCAGTAGCCCTGCATTCTTCTCCAGCGAATCAGGATATCCTGCAAGGTGTTGTCAACCGCGTGACCCATATGCAGCTGACCGGTGATGTTTGGCGGCGGAATCACGATGGTATAAGGAGTTTTGTTTTCATCGATCTGGGGAGTAAAGTATCCTTTTTCTTCCCAGTTTTGGTAGATCCGTCCCTCAAAGTCCTTGGGGTTATAGATCTTGTCCAGTTCTTTACGGGGCATTTATTTTCATCCTTTCTTTTGATTGGCAATTTATATTCATCTGGTCATGCAGACAATCTCAAGGATTATCTGCTTTCCAGCATTGCGTTGACCTTTTCCTCGTCCGGCGTGATATACAAAACAAAGTAATGGTCAAATATCACCATACCCGGTTTTGCACCACCCGGCTTACGCACCTGTCGTGCCTGAATATACTGTACAGGTACCAACGCTGCCGAACGCGCCCGGGAATTGTAAGCGGCAATCATTGCAGCTTCCTCTACCGTCCGGATCGGGATATCATCCAGCGGAGTACCTTCCGTGACCAGAATGACGTGAGAACCGGGGAAATCCTTGGTATGGAACCAGATATCATCCGGCCGTGCTTCTTTCAGGGTCAGTTTATCATTTTGCTTGTTATTGCGTCCGCACCAGATCAGATACCCGTCAGATGAACGGTACCGAAGCGGCGGCTGTGCCTTGACAAACTTGCTGTTTTTAGCAGAATAACGTTTAAGATAACCCTGTTCAGACAGTTCCTGCCGGATTTCCAGCAGTTCACTTTCGCCAGAAGTTCTGGAAACAGCGTCATAAACACTGTCAATATAGGTAAGCTCCTTTTCTGCCTCATCGATAAACCCGGTCAGCAGTTTTTCAGCGGTTGCGGCCTTGCGATATTCCTTATAATACTTCTGGACATTCTGTACAGGTGTCAGTGCAGGGTCAAGCTGAATTGTTACTTCCGCGCCTTCATGATAGAAATCCTGAACAGTTACTTCCCTGTCGCTCTTTTTGACAAGATAAATATACGAAGACAACAGGTCGCCTTTTTCCTTGAGTGTATCCCGTTCAGCACACTGTGCAAGTTCTTCCTTTTGCAGCGCGATTTTACGGGTCAGACGTTCACTGTGGGTGGTCAGCAGTTTGAGCAGATCACTGCTGCGCTGCTTCATCCGTTCCATCCGCACCCGCTCAGAGTAATACCCATCCAGCAATGCACTGGGCGATTCAAACGAACGGACGGTATACAGGCTGCCATACTGGCCGAGCTGTACAAAGGAAAACTCCTTCGGACGGCCGGATTCTTCACAGAGCATACAGTAATCATTTTCCCCTGTTTCCAGTCCGGATTTGAGTGCATACAGCCGACTGTACAGCAGTCCCCACTGTTCATCTGTCATCTCCAGCTTGTTCAGCTCGGTACTGCCGCAGATATCAAACGTCAGTTCACGTGCCAGCACCGGTGAAAAGCCTTCAAATGCCGCCAGTATCGCCTTGGAAAGATCAACGCCCTTAGCTGTCAGAATTGCTTCCTTTATCTGACCCATCTGTTCAGGAGAAGTATCCAGCAGGTTCAGTTTTCCCTGAGCAGGCGGTGCCTGATAAACAACACCCGGCAATACCGTTCTGACACGGGACATCTCCGGGTCGACCCGCTTGATGGAATCGAGTACCTTTCCCTCACCATCGATAATGATGATATTGGAATAACGGCTCATAATCTCGATTGCGACCGTTACAGTCACCGGGTCACCGAACTCATTACGGGTATCAAAATCAAGATACAGAATCCGGTCCATTCCCAGCTGTCGTACCGCTGTCAGTTTCGCGCCCGAAAGGTGCTTGCGCAGCAGCATACAGAACATCGGCGGAGATTTTGGGTTTTCAATCTCCTGCGTCGTAAAATGGATTCTCGGAGAATCCGCAGCGGCTGACAGCAGCAGTTTGCCCGACCATCCTTTTGACCGGAGCAGCAGACAGATTTCCTCCCTTGAAGGCTGATAAATCCGGTCTATTCTGCTTCCCAGCGCATCTTCAATCTCCTTGCGGATTGTGCAGAGAAATGCGCCATCCAACGCCATTCCATTCGCCTCCTTTCCCGGTTTTACCGGAAAAACAAAAAACTCGCCCTCAGGGGTTCAACCCTCTGAAGACGAGAAACTCGTGTTACCACTTCAGTTCACCGGGTCCTCACGGAGACCGGCCTTTGCCAGTACCAACATACTGCTCCGCTGTAACAGGCGGAACCTGTCGCAATCTCATCCACAGAAATCTGTGCTTCGGTGCGCCGCTCAGGGGCTACCTTCCCACTCTGGACAACCGCTTCCTTTTCAGCACCGGAAACTCTCTTTCAGGCTTGTCCGGAGGATACTCTCCCCGTCATTGCATTTAACAGTTACAGTTTAGCACGCGGCGGCAGAGTTGTCAAGTGGTGAGATACATTTTTGTTTACCCGGACGGTTGACAGTTTTCCGTCTATTGTACTATACTGGTTTACAGGATAGTATTTTCGGGAGGAATGAAAATGGACCAACTGGATGCACTCGCTTTCTTTGCCGGTAAGCCGGAAGAATTCAAACTGTTTGAAGCATTCGATCAGATGCTGCATCAGCAGTTTTCCGACCTGTCAGTTAAAGTTCAGAAAACACAGATCAGCTATTA
>DVLW01000073.1 GCA_018715285.1 Candidatus Faecivivens stercoripullorum
TATACCATGGCTGTTAACGGCATTGCAACCGAAATCGTCATGATCGATATCAATGAATCCAAATCTCTTGGTGAGGCTCTGGACATCCGTCAGGGCGTTTCCTTCTGCCCTCCGATCTCGATCTACGCTGGTTCTTACCAGGATGCAAAGGATTCCGATATCGTTATCCTGACTTCCGGTGTCGCAAGAAAACCCGGTCAGTCCCGTCTTGACCTGGCTCAGACCAATGTCAACATCACCAAATCCATCATTCCTGAGATCACCCGCTATGCTCCCGATGCGATTTATGTAATTGTTGCAAACCCTGTCGATATCCTGACTTATACCTTCTGCAAAGTCTCCGGCCTGCCTGAAAGCCATATCCTGGGTTCGGGTACCATTCTGGATACCGCTCGTCTGCGCGCCAGAATCGCTGAGTACTACTCCATCAACCTGCAGAATGTACATGCATACGTTTACGGCGAACATGGCGATTCCTCCTTCGTTCCGTGGTCTCTGGCTACCATCGCCAACATCCCGATCGACAGCTACCGTGACTGTGTAACCGACCCGAACAAGAACCTGTTCCCGGTACTCAATCACGAAGAAGTTGAAAACTATATGCGTAAATCCGGCGGCAAGATCATCGCTCGTAAAGGCGCTACCTTCTATGCTGTCGCTGTTTCGGTTTGCCATATCTGCAAGTGCATCTTCTCCGGTGCTGATACCACTCTGACCGTTTCTACCATGCATCACGGTGAATATGGTCTGGAGGATATCTGCCTGTCCACACTGGCTATCGTCGGTCCCGACGGCGTATCCGGCAAGCTGCTTGCTCCGCTGAACGAAAAAGAAGTACAGCTGCTGCATAAGAGTGCAGACAGCCTGCGCGCTGTTATGAATGGCCTTACTTTCTAAGATTTGGCCGTCCACTCTTTGATATACTTATCCATAAATCATATTTAAGAAAGAAGGATTCCCATGGAATATCGCATTGAGCATGACTCGATGGGCGAAGTAAAGGTCCCTGCTGACAAGTACTGGGCAGCTCAGACCGAAAGAAGCCATGAAAACTTCCTGATCGGCGTCGGTATCGAAACGATGCCCCGTGAAATCACCCACGCTTTCGGTATCCTCAAAAAGGCTGCGGCTATTGCAAACCATGCCCTCAAGCCTGAAAAGATGACCGACGAAAAACTGGCTGCTATCTCGGCTGCATGTGATGAGGTGATCTCCGGTTCTCTGAACGATCACTTCCCGCTGGTTGTATGGCAGACCGGCAGCGGCACTCAGTCCAACATGAATGCTAACGAGGTTATCGCAAACCGCGGTAACGAGATCGCCGGCAAAAAGCTGCTGCACCCCAATGACGACATCAATATGAGCCAGTCGTCCAACGATACCTTCCCGACTGCCATGCACATTTCTGCTGTTCTGGCTATCGAGGATAAGCTCTTCCCGGCTATCGATCAGCTGATCGCTACCTTCAAACGTCTGGAAGAAGAAAACGAAGGCATCGTTAAGAGCGGCCGTACCCATCTGCAGGACGCTACCCCCATCAAGTTCTCTCAGGAGATCAGCGGATGGCGTTCTTCTCTGGAAAAAGACCGCAAGATGCTGGAAATCGCTCTGCCTGAGCTGAAAGAACTGGCTCTGGGCGGCACTGCTGTCGGCACCGGTCTGAATACCCCCAAAGGATTCGACGTTGAGGTCGCTAAAGCTGTTTCTGAACTGACCGGTAAGGAGTTCAAGACCGCTCCCAACAAGTTCCATGCTCTTACTTCCAAGGATGAAATCGTCTTCGCACACGGCGCCCTCAAGGCTCTGGCTGCGGATATGATGAAGATCGCCAACGACGTCCGCTGGCTGGCTTCCGGCCCGAGAGACGGTCTGGGCGAAATCTTCATTCCTGAAAACGAACCCGGCTCTTCCATCATGCCCGGTAAGGTCAACCCGACCCAGTGCGAGGCTGTCACGATGGTTGCTGTTCAGGTTATGGGCAACGATGTCGCTGTCGGCATGGCTGCTTCTCAGGGCAACTTCGAGCTGAACGTATTCATGCCGGTCTGCATTTACAACTTCCTGCAGTCTGCACGTCTGCTCGCTGAGTCGATTGTTTCCTTTAACAAGAACTGCGCTGTTGGCATCAAGGCTAACCGCGAGAAGATGCACCACAACCTCCACAACTCGCTGATGCTGGTCACCGCTCTCAACCCCTATATCGGCTATGAGAACGCTGCAAAGACCGCTAAGAAAGCGTATAAGGAAGGTATCTCTCTGAAAGAAGCCTGTGTCGCACTCGGCTTTTTGACCGAAGAGAAATTTGACGAGGTCTTCCACCCCGAACAGATGGTGTGATCTTTCCCTGATTTTTGTAAATAACATGTTCTTTTGCTGCCCGCCTCTGTCACTGTTACAGAGGCGGCAGTGAAGACAGAAAGGAATGGTCATAAAATATGGTATTTCATTATTACCCCGGCTGTACGCTGAAAACCAAGGCCAAAGATCTGGATAAATACGCCAGAGCTTCTGCCGAGGCTTTGGGAATCACTCTGGCCGAGCTGGACAACTGGCAGTGCTGCGGCGGCGCTTTCACCATGGCAAAAGATGAGATCGCTACCAAGCTGTCTTCCGTCCGCGCTCTGGCTGAGTCCCGTGATACTGCACTGGTGACCGTATGTTCTGCCTGCCACAATGTGATCAAGCAGACAAACGCCGCTATGAAAAATGACGCGGATTTTGCTTTCAAGGTCAATAACTATATGAAGCTGGATGAGCCCTATCATGGTGAAACCAAGGTTTACCATTATCTGGAGCTGCTGAGAGATGTCGTCGGTTTTGACAAACTGGCTGCCGCTGTCAAGAATCCGCTCAAGGGCAAAAAGATCGCTGCTTACTACGGCTGTCTGCTGCTCAGACCGGGCAAGGTTCTGCAGATGGATAACCCCGAAAACCCCCAGATCCTGGAGGATTTCATCCGCGCAATCGGTGCTACTCCCGTCATTACCCCTTACAGAAACGAATGCTGCGGCGGTTATATGGCTACCGAGGATAAGGCGCTTGCCGCTAAGAAGAGCGGCCTGGTTATGGAAAGCGCAAAGGAAATGAAAGCGGATATGATGATTACCGCTTGCCCGCTTTGCCTTTACAACCTGACCAAGAATGCGCCCGGGGAGAAGCTCCCGGTTTACTACTTCACCGAGCTGCTGGCTGAAGCTCTCGGCGTTAAAGAGTAAAGGAGGAAACCAGAGATGAGCAACCCCAAAGAGCTTGCACTCAAAGAACAGGTCATCCGCATGAGCGGTGTTGATCCGCTCAAATGTATGAGATGCGGCAAATGCTCCGGCACCTGCCCTTCTTATGACGAGATGGAATATCATCCGCACCAGTTTGTCTACATGGTTGAAAAAGGTGAGATCGAAAAGCTGATGGCTTCTCCGTCTATCTTTAAATGCCTCTCCTGCTTTGCCTGCGTAGAACGCTGCCCCAGAGATGTTGAACCCGCTAAGCTGGTTGAAGCAATCCGGCTGCTGGTCATCCGTCAGCAGGGCAACAACCATCTGAAGGCTAACCAGATTCCTGACCTGCTGGACGAGGATATGCCGCAGCAGGCGCTGGTCACCGCCTTCCGCAAATATACAAAGTAAGGGTAAGGAGGAGAAACCATGCAAAAAATTGGCGTATTTGTATGTTGGTGTGGTTCCAATATTGCCCAGACCGTAGACGTTCAGGCTGTTTCTGATGCGCTTGCTAAAGAACCCGGCGTCGTCTATTCCACCAACTATCAGTATATGTGCTCCGAAGCAGGCCAGAACCTGATTAAGGACGCGGTCAAACAGTATGGTCTGACCGGCGTTGTTATCTGCTCCTGCTCTCCCCGGATGCACGAGGCTACCTTCCGTAAGGCAGTCGCTTCGGTCGGTCTCAACCCGTACATGCTTGAGGTCGCAAACATCCGTGAGCAGTGCTCCTGGATTCACAAAGACAAAGAAGTCGGCACCGAAAAGGCTATCATCCTCGGCCGTGCCGCTATCGCTAAAGTTCAGCTGAATGCTCCGCTGCAGGCAGGCGAAAGCCCTGTTGTAAAACGTGCGCTGGTTATCGGCGGCGGTATCGCGGGTATCCAGACTGCACTGGATATCGCTGAGGCTGGTTTTGAAGTCGACATCGTCGAGAAAAACCCGACCATCGGCGGTAAGATGACCCAGATCGACAAAACCTTCCCGACTCTGGACTGTGCTGCTTGTATCCTGACTCCTAAGATGGTTGACTGCGCACAGAATGAAAAGATTCATATCTATTCTTACTCAGAAGTCAAAGAAGTCAAGGGATTTGTCGGCAACTTCTCGGTCAAGATCAATAAAAAAGCCCGTTATGTCGATGAAAACAAGTGTACCGGATGCGGCGAATGCACCACCAAGTGCCCGATGAAGAATGTCCCCAACGAGTTCAACCTCGGTATGGACAACCGTCGTGCTATCTACATCCCGTTTGCTCAGGCAGTTCCGAAGGTCGCTACCATCGACCCCAACTACTGCAACATGCTCAAGAACGGAAAGTGCGGTCTGTGTGCAAAAGTCTGCGGCGCCGGTGCAATTGACTATAAACAGCAGGATCAGATCGTCGAGGAAAAATACGGCGCAATCGTTGTTGCGACCGGTTACAACCCCATCAAGCTGGATAAGTTCGATGAGTTTGGTTATTCCCTCTCCAAGGACGTTATCACTTCTCTGGAATTTGAACGTCTGACCAATGCTGCAGGTCCTACTTCCGGTACCCTGCTCCGTCCTTCCGACGGCAAACATCCGCACACCATCGTATTCGTACAGTGTGTCGGCTCCCGTGATACCTCCGGCTGCGGCAAACCTTACTGCTCTAAGATCTGCTGCATGTACACCGCTAAACATGCGATGCTGACCCGTGAGAAATATCCGGATACCGATGTTTACGTCTTCTACATCGACGTCCGCAGCCCCGGCAAGAACTACGATGAGTTCTATCGCCGCGCGGTTGAACAGTACGGCGTCCACTACATCAAGGGTATGGTCGGCAAGGTCGCTCCCAGAGCTGACGGCAAGATCATGGTTCAGGCTTCCGACCTGCTGGCAAATGAACAGCTGCATATCGAGGCTGACCTGGTTGTCCTGGCTGCTGCTATCGAGCCGGACAAGTCCGCAAGACCTCTCGCTACCATGCTGACTGCCAGTATGGATACCAACGACTTCTTCACCGAAGCACATGCAAAACTTCGTCCGGTTGAAAGCCCGACTGCCGGTATCTTCCTCTCCGGTGCCTGCCAGGGTCCGAAGGATATCCCTGATACCGTTTCGCAGGCCAGTGCTGCTGCCGCTAAGGTTATCGGTCTGCTGGTCAAGGATAAACTGACCACCAACCCCTGCGTCGCACAGTCCAATGAAATGATGTGCAACGGCTGCTCCAGCTGTGAAAAGGTCTGCCCGTATGGTGCAATCACCTATGTTGAAAAAGAATTCCGTATGCCCGACCGGACAACCCGTATCCGTCGCGTTGCTTCCGTTAACCCGGCTGTATGCCAGGGCTGCGGTGCTTGTACGGTTGCCTGCCCGTCCGGTGCTATGGATCTGAAGGGCTTCTCGAACAGCCAGATTATGGCGGAGGTAGATGCAATATGCCAAATGAAGTAAAAGCGTTTAAACCGAAGATTGTAGCTTTCTGCTGCAACTGGTGTTCTTATGCGGGTGCTGACCTGGCCGGTACCAACCGTCTGGCTTACCCTGCTGATGTTAAAATCATCCGTGTTCCCTGCTCATGCAGAGTCAACCCGATGTTCATTCTGCGTGCTTTCCAGAGAGGCGCTGACGGCGTTATCCTCTGCGGATGCCACCCTGGCGACTGCCATTACACCACTGGCAACTACTACGCCAGAAGAAGAATGACCCTCCTCTTCTCGATGCTGGATTTCCTCGGCATCGAAAAGGAACGCACCCGCGTTGAATGGGTTTCCGCTGCGGAAGGCGCAAAATTCGCCGCTACAATGAATGACTTTGTTGCGACGGTTACCGCTCTGGGCGAGAATAAGAGATTGGAGGACCTCAGATGCAAGGAATGATGATTAACCGCGCCAAAGAGCTTCTGCGCGACGGTACTGTAAACCGTGTCCTTGGCTGGCAGGCTGGCGAATTTGTCTATGACATTACGCCCGCTGTCTTTGAATCCGAAGAGGAACTGGACGCAGGCTTTGTATACAATGGTTTTTGCGGCAACAACCTGTCCAAATACCTCGTCAAGGAAACCCTGAAAGACGGTAAAATCCTCGTCTTTTTGAAACCCTGCGATACCTACTCCTTTAACCAGCTGCTGACCGAGCACCGCATCGACCGTGAAAAAGTCTATGTAATCGGTATCCCCTGCGAAGGCAAAACCAGCGGCGAAATGCTCAAGGCAAAAGGTATCTCCGGTATCACCGGTATCAGCGAAGATGCTGACAACTTTGTGGTCGACACCATCTACGGCCAGACCACCGTTGCCAAGGCTGACGCCCTGGAAGAAAGATGCAAGACCTGCAAGAGCAAAAAGCATGTCGCTTACGACGAACTGCTGGGTGAAGACGGTGAAATCCTCGATTCTCATCGTTTTGATATGGTCGCAAAACTGGAAGCTATGACTCCCGATGAACGTTTTGCGTTCTGGCGTGAACAGCTCTCTAAATGTATCCGCTGCAACGCATGCCGCAATGTATGCCCCGCATGTACCTGCGAACAGTGCGTATTTGATAACCCTAAATCGGGTATCGCACAGAAGGCTGCTGCTGATTCGTTTGAAGAGAATATGTTCCATATCATCCGCGCGTTCCACGTTGCCGGCCGTTGTACCGACTGTGGCGAATGCTCGCGTGTATGCCCGCAGAACATCCCGCTTCATCTGCTCAACCGCAAATTTATCAAGGATATCAACGAACTTTATGGTGATTACCAGGCAGGCGCTGAGGTTGGTACCCGCGCTCCTCTGACCAACTACACCCAGGAAGACGTTGAACCCAGTATCGTTTACCACAGGGAGGGAAAATAAATGCTGAAAATTTCCCTTGACAAGCTCGGCTGCCTTTTTGACGCTATTGCCGAAAAAGAGGCACTCTATATTCCCACTGACAAGGCC
>DVLW01000013.1 GCA_018715285.1 Candidatus Faecivivens stercoripullorum
GATCGTCGAGATGTATGCACAAACCAAGCGCAGCGATTTTGAAGACCTGAAATAAAATTTCCAGTCACCGGACATAAAAATTACCCGTATGGTCAAACCATACGGGTGATTTACTTTGGTTTAAATTCCTCACAAAAGCTTTTACAACAAAACAGAAGTGGTATCATATCGAAACATGATACCACTTCTTTGGCGGAGAAGGAGGGATTCGAACCCTCGATGAGCTATTAACCCATACACGAGTTCCAGTCGTGCGCCATAAACCAAGCTAGGCGACTTCTCCATACAGTTTACTGCTTATTCACTTGAGCTTGTTTATTATAGCAAATTCCGGATAATTTGTCAAGCCTTTTTTGAAAATATATTTTGCTGGATTTTTTCATAAAAATGAGTTATACTATATTTATACTTTTAGACGTATACAACTGTATCTTTTGGATTATTTTCAACAAGGAAGGAATGGACAATCAGATGCTCCGAAACGTTATCCGCATCAGCGAACCTCTCTGCACCGGCTGCGGCCTTTGTACCGGTGCCTGCCCGCATGGGGCGATTGTTGTCTCCGGATTGAAAGCTAAACTGATTCGGGATGAATACTGTGATGGATGCGGCGAATGCACCTCTGTCTGCCCACGCAGTGCTGTCAAAATGGAAAATGTGGACACCGCTCCTTTTAATGAAGCTGCTGCACGCCAGCGTCTGGCTGAGAGAATCAGCGATGATAACCCGGCTGTCACCAACTGGCCGGTTCAGTTGCAGCAGGTCCCACTGAGTGCACCTTATTTCAACGACTGTGATCTGGTAATTGCAGCAGACTGCACTGCATTTACTCACGGTGACTTCCGCCGGTTTACGACCGGCCGAACCCTTCTGATCGCATGTACAAAACTGGACAGCTTTGACTACAGTGACAGGCTCAGTAAAATTCTTGCGCGCAATAATGTCCGTTCGATTCATGTTATCCGTATGGATGTCCCCTGTTGCGGAAGTTTTGTGGTGATGGTACGAAAAGCACTGGAATTGTCCGGTAAAAACATCCCGATGGTGGTCACAGTAATCTCGATGAAAGGTAAAGTTAATCAGTAAAATTTATTCTTATTTTGCTGCAAAAAGATTTACATATTTGTTACTTGCTTTTTTCGACAAATTTATCCCTGACATTCTAATTGTTCTTTGTAGGTGTTGACAAAATTTCCTTTCCGTGCTATACTGTAATCAATGAGGCTGAATCGAAGGCACAGACTTGGTAAACCTTTGTTTGGGAATCTTACAGCTTCAGAATAATCGACTTCGAATGGGTTCGTGCACTGTTTATCGACAAGTTAAAACTGTGCACAGGAAAGTGAACGCTTTTCCATACCCCGGAAGACTGGAAAGGAGAATGTATGATGAGAATGAACGAAAAAATGAAAAGAAGTATGGTTGTGGAATATGTAATCGAGTATACCGATAAGAGCCTGCCGGAAGATCGTAAATCTTTCCTGGATGCAAAATGTATCAATGCAATCCGCTGTGGCGGCTCTATGCCGGATGGTGTTGAATCGATCCGGGTTGTAAATCGTGCCTGATAAGCAACCAAGAACGGCTTATGCCGTGTATTCATGCAGACCGCTTTTGCGGTCTGTTTTTATTTTACCGATATCTGCATAAAAGCCAGCTGTCCTGATATTCAGGCGCTGGCTTTTTGATTTTCCTATTATATGGTAGAAAAGCAGAAACGGTTATTTTACGCTTTTTGGCTTTTTCCCCATCCGCGGACGGTCTTCCGGCAAACGCAGAAGCAGTCTCAGCATTGCGCGGCCATTGAATGGGATAAGCGGATACAGATAGCTGGTCTGCCCAACCGTTTTGGTCGTCGCAACCGTAATGCCCATCCAGATAATCCCGCCGATCAAACCCCAGATATCTGCCACTGCGACCAATATGACCAGCAGCATTCGCCACAGTTTGAGTGCATAGCCAAGTTCATAACTGGGCTGGGCAAAGTTTGCAATTGACACAAACGCCATATACAAAACAATTTCTGGCGTCATCCATCCGACCTGTATTGCGAAGTCTCCCAATATCAGACCACCGATGACGCTCAGCGATTGGGACAGAGAGTTGGGCGTATTGAGCGAGGCCAGTTTCAGGCTGTCCAATACGACTTCCACCAGCAGAATCTGCAAAAATAAAGGTATTGGTCCCGGGTCCTCCGGATAGATAAACGCCAGTGACGGCGGCAGCCATTCGGGATGCAGTGTCAGCAGATACCACAGCGGCGTAAAAAACAGGGTCACAAATACCGTCGACAACCGCACCAGCCGCAGATAACTGCCGACAACCGGCGGAAAATAAAAGTCGTTTACATCCTGACTGTACTGAAAGAAACTAACCGGCAAAATCATGACAGCCGGTGAGGTATCCACCATCACCAATACGCTGCCTTCCAGCACTGATGCAGCCGCTGAATCGGGACGTTCGGTATATCGAAAACGTGGAAACGGGTTAAAGCCGGAATGTACCAGCCGCTCTGCAAGACTCTGCTGACCAAGGGTCAGCGCGTCAGTTTCAATCCGGGAAAGCTGTCCACGCAGTTTTTTGAGATACTGGTCATCTGCCCGTCCTTCTATATAACAGAGTACCACATCGGTCCGGCTGGTCTTGCCAATCTGAATGGCTTCCATTGTGAGTTTGGGATCGCGGATTCTCCGTCGGATCAACGCGGTATTGCAGATAATCGTTTCGACAAAACTGTCCCGTGAACCACGCAGTGCACGGTCATCATCTGGTTCCTGAACGCCGCGTGCCGGATAATTACGAGCTTCTATCAGCACCGCGCCGGTAAAATGCGCACTAATCAGGCAGAGTTTCCCGGACAAAACACCGGTGACAATTTTATCGCAGTCGGTTTCCTGTTGGGCATCGATGTTGCTGATGTTTCGCCGGATAAATTCAGTTGCCGTCTTCCCTGCCTGATCGCCCGGCATTCGCAGCAAAAATGCAATCACTTCTTCCATAATCTCGCTTCGGATAAAGCCATTGATATAGTACAGCCTTGCCTCTTTTCCTGCAATTTCCAGAGGACGCGCCAGCATATCAAAGCTGCTTTCCACCCGCAGAATATCATCCAGCAATTTGCGCTGCTGGTTAAATGTATGCGGTAATTCCTGATTCATGTTCCACCCATCCTTTCCAGATACTGATTAGTATGCACGGATAAAGTGCGGTTTATACATGAAAAATAGTCGATTTGGACAGAAAACTGTTGACGAAGCAAAAAGACGTGATATAATATAAATGACCTTGGTGTCTTTTTCGTTTGACCGGAAGGAGAAAGAAAATGGAACCTACATATTATACGGTGCACAAGCTGGACGGAGATTATGCAATTCTGGTCAGTGACGACGGCGTGGAAAATCGCGTTGCCCGTGCTTTGCTGCCGGAAGAAACGGACGAAGGAGTCCGGCTGCTGTGCGAATTTTTTAATTATACGGTTGTAAATGATTGAGGAAAGGACTTAATGAAGATGGACAAAATTATTAAAAACGGTTTGATCTTTGACGCAATCCATAAAGAACCCTATCAGGCAGATATCCTCATCCATGATGGCAAAATCGCCGCTATCGGTGAAAATCTGACTGCCAATGACGCTGAACTGATCGATGCTGCCGGAAAGCATGTTTATCCCGGTTTCGTCGACGCACATTCCCACCTCGGTATGCAGGGCAGCGGTATCGGCTTTGAAGGCAATGACGTCAATGAAATGACGGATATCCTCACTCCTCAGCTGCGTGCAATCGATGGCTTTTATCCGATGGACCCGGCTCTGCATGAAGCTGCTTCGGCTGGCGTAACCACCGTCTGCACCGGTCCCGGTTCTGCAAACGTTGTCGGCGGTACCTTCATGGCAGTTAAGACGGTCGGCAAACGGGTAGATAAAATGGTTATCAAAGAGGCCGTCGCAATGAAATGCGCATTCGGCGAAAACCCCAAGAGATGCTATAAGGATGTCAACAACTTCTCCCGTATGGCAACCGCTTCCAAGCTGCGGGAACTGATTCTCAAAACACTAGAATATGACCGCAAATTGCAGGCTGCTGGTGATGATGACTCCAAAAAGCCGAAATTTGACTTCAAGCTGGAAGCAATGCTGCCGGTTATCCATAAGGAAATTCCGCTCAAAGCACATGCTCACCGTGCAGATGATATCTTTACCGCAATCCGCATTGCAAAAGAATTTGGCCTCCGTCTGACGTTGGAACATGTCACAGAAGGTCATCTGATCGTCGATGAGCTGATGGAAGAAAATCTGCCGATGGCGGTTGGTCCTTCCCTCACCCATGCTTCTAAATTTGAGCTGCGCAACAAGACTTTTGCAACCCCTGGTATCCTCGCAAAAGCTGGCGGCCAGGTTTCGATTATCACCGATGCACCGGTCATCCCGCAGCAGTATCTCCCGTTGTGTGCGGAACTGGCAATTAAGTCCGGTATGGACGAGTTTGCCGCTCTCCAGGCTATCACCATCAATCCTGCCAAACATATCGGAGTTGAAGACCGCGTCGGCAGCATTGAGGTCGGAAAAGACGCTGATCTGGTTATTATGCCCGGCAGCTGCTTTGATATTGCGGTGGCACCTGATGTTGTACTGATTAACGGCGAAAAGGTCTGCAAAGAAGACTGATATTGGATTGCCCGGAGTCTCTCCCAAAGTTACAGTTTTTTAGAAAGAAGGTTTTGCGTATGAAAGCAGCGCTTCACCTGTATAAAGAAAACGTGGTCTCCCCTGTTGACAAAAGAATATTCGGTTCCTTTATTGAACATCTCGGACGTGCGGTATATGGCGGTATCTATGAACCCGGCCATCCAACGGCGGATGAAGAAGGTTTCCGCGGAGACGTTCTGAAACTGATAAAAGAACTCAATGTCCCGATTGTCCGCTATCCCGGCGGCAACTTTGTTTCCGGTTATAACTGGGAGGATGGTACCGGCCCGAAAGACAAACGTCCGCGCCGGTTGGAACTGGCATGGAAAACCATCGAAACCAACTAGGTCGGTATCGATGAATTCCAGAGCTGGGCAAAAAAAGCTGACAGTGATGTGATGATGGCTGTCAACCTGGGTACCCGTGGCCCTGATGAAGCGCGCAATCTGCTGGAATACTGCAACTTCCCGGGCGGTACTTATTATTCGGATATGCGGCGCAAAAATGGCTTTGAAAAACCTTTCAATATCAAGACCTGGTGCCTTGGCAATGAAATGGACGGTCCCTGGCAGATCTGCGCTAAAACTGCAGAAGAATATGGACGGATTGCCTGTGAAACCGCAAAACTGATGAAAACAATCGACCCAGAAATCGAACTGGTCGCATGCGGCAGTTCCGGACTTGGTATGCCGACTTTCGGCGACTGGGAACGTACGGTTCTGGATCATTGCTACGACTATGTCGATTATATCTCGCTGCATACCTATTATGGCAACCAGGCAAATGATATCGGCGAATTCCTTGCAAACAGCCTGGATTTTGATACCTTTATCAAGTCGGTCGCCGCAATCTGCGACAGCGTCAAGGCAAAGAAACATTCCAATAAAACCATCAATCTTTCTTTTGATGAATGGAATGTCTGGTATCACTCCAACGACGCTGACGCGAAAATGGAACCCTGGCAGATCGCTCCACCTCAGCTGGAAGATATCTATAACTTTGAGGATGCACTGCTCGTCGGCTGTATGCTGATGACCCTGCTGCGCAATGCTGATCGCGTCAAGATGGCCTGCCTCGCACAGCTGGTCAACGTCATCGCACCGATCATGACTGAAAACGGCGGTAAAGCCTGGGCACAAACCATCTTCTATCCGTTCATGCACGCAAGTCATTACGGCCGTGGATTGTCCCTTGAGGTCAGAACTGAGTGTGAATGTTATACCACGACTTCCGGACGCTCTGTCCCCTGTCTGGAAACGGCTGCGGTCTGGAATGAGGAAAAGAAAGAACTGACTGTCTTCGCAGTCAATAAATCCGATCAGCCGATGCAGCTCTCAACTGCATTGAATGGATTCGGTGCGCTCTCTCCAATTGAGCATCTGACCATGCATGGGTACGACTTCAAGGCAGTAAACACCGCTGCCAATCCAGATAATGTCGTTCCCCATGCCGATGGCAAAACTACTGTCAGCGGCGATACAGCAGTTTCTGAGCTTTCACCCTACTCCTGGAACGTTATCCGGCTTAAAGGATGATTTCTCTGATGCCCGTATTATTATTTTCACCGTCTGACAATGAAAGGAGATGTCCATGAACGCAAATCAGCGCAAAACCGTGATAATTGGAGGCGGTATCCTGCTGGCAGTCAGTGTGGGACTGAATCTGATGATTCTCGGTCAGCTGGGAGAATTGAAAGGCCGCGTCCAGAACCTTAGCAATGCGGCCAATCAGATGGACGCCTCCATCAGTCAGCTGGATGACCAGATTTCCGCCTTGTCTCAGCAGATATCTGAAACCAGCAGCCTGCTTGCACAGTCACGGGTGGATGTACAGCTGGAAGACAGCAGCAAGCTCGCTGTGACTGTCTCAGTCACCCCACGTGAACTCCGCCCGGATGATGTGGTTACCGTTTCGGTGATGGATACCCAGGTCGAGGCCGTCCAGCAGGACAGCAGTTTCACCGCTGAACTTGAACTGCCGGTGTTTGCCGGTGATGTCACGCCAGTGGTTACCATCGAAAGCATGGATGGCACAAGACGGATGGAAACACTGAGCAGTTTCTCCACCAGCCAGTATTTTGAACTGTACTATTCATTTGATTTTACTACCGTCAGCGGCGATGGTACCTATGCAAATGTCGGCTTACAGCCTGCCGGTGACTGTGTACTGACCCTGCCGGATGATATTCAGCATGTCTGGCTGGATATTGCCAATGGCGGCAGTTCCCAGCAGATTGAAATGACACTGGATGGAAAACGGATTCCGGATGCTTCCGGACTTCCGTCCGATTCCAGTAATAAGACGCCCGATATATCTGCTGACAGCAGCAATTCTTCAGGCGGACTGTATTATGTTTACTATACCGCGCTGCTTCCGAAAGTAGAACAGGGACAGAGTTTTGACCTGTCTGCCAGAGTGGAAACAACCGGCGGCGTAAAATATCAGCTGGATATCGGCCCGCTGGATGCAGACGTTATCAGCGGAAATTCCGGTTATGGCGGCGGTGGAAACCTCTACCCTGAGATAATCGACCAAAATCAATCATAAGAAATCATAAGCCTTTCCGAATGTCAGTGTTTCTCTGACATATCCGGAAAGGCTTTTCAATTTCTATGACATCGGACAAAAAGCTGCACAGCTTATGGAAAAATCCATCGGCTGTGCAGCTTTTTAGATACTTAACTTATTAAATCGAGCTACGATAGAAAGTACGGTTCAGTTCTTTAATCCACTTGGCATCCATCTGTTCGAGCGACTCACTGGTAATCCGGAATGCCCAGTTTCCTTCCGGTACACCCGGCTGGTTCATCTTGCAGTCACCGCCAAATCCGCACAGATCCTGTACGGGTACGACCGTCAGCATCGCTGGACTTGCCCACAGTGTCCGAATCATTGCACGAACAGCAGGTGCTTTATAGCCGCCTTCGTTCCAGTTATCCCCATCAAAACCGCAATAACGCATTGCACGCTGGCGAATCTCGGGCGATACCGAATATAGCCATCCGAAAGCAGTATCATTATCATGGGTGCCAGTATAGGCAATTGCATTGCGCGGGATGTTGTGCGGCAGATGAAGATTATCGTAATCATCCAGGAAAGCAAACTGCATGACCCGCATCCCCGGCAGACCGGTATCCGCAATCAGTTTAATGACGCCATCGTCAATCTGTCCAAGGTCTTCAGCAATGATCGGTGCATTATCTCCGAAAATCGTCTTTACACAGTTAAAGAAGTCCATTCCGGCACCTTCAACCCATCTGCCTTCCCTTGCGGTTTTTGCATTGCCCGGAATAGACCAGTAGGAAGAAAACGCCCGGAAATGGTCAATCCGCACCATATCATAACATTGCAGCGAAAAACCAAGCCGTTTCATCCACCAGCTGTAGTCATGGGCTTTCAGATACTCCCAGTCATAGATCGGCTGTCCCCAGAACTGGCCGTCTTTTGCAAAATAATCGG
>DVLW01000074.1 GCA_018715285.1 Candidatus Faecivivens stercoripullorum
AGCTATTTTAACACAAAATCATAGAAAGTAAAGTTCTTTTATGTATTTTACCTAGATAAAATTAAACAAAATATTTAGCTGTAAATCGTGCAATTCTTCTTGAAAAAAAGACGGAAATCAAGTATAATAGAAAAAAGCAAGCTAAAATCAGACATATAAGACGAATTTGACAGAATTTGCGCTGCCAGACACGTCTGTCAGTCCACCAAAGAAAAGGAATGAAGACCAGATGAAAATACGCGATATCATAAATGCAAGACCTGTTACAATTTCCTGCGAATTGTTTCCGCCCAAAAAGGACAGCGACTTTGCAGGAGTCCAGCAGGCTGCAAGAAAAATAGCCGGACTGCGCCCGGACTTTATCAGCATCACATATGGCGCCAGCGGCGGCACTTCCAAAAATACAGTTGAGATCGCGTCTATGGTACAGAAAGAGTGCGGCATTACTTCGATTGCTCATCTGACCTGTTATTCCTCGACGCCCGAAGAAGTTGACCGGGTAATTGATAAAATCAAGGAAAATGGAATTGAGAATATTCTCGCACTGCGTGGTGACCCGCCGCGGGATACTTCGGTTCCGATTCCCGGACACTATAACCATGCTTACGAGCTGATCCGCCAGATCAGACAGAAAGGTGACTTCTGTATCGGCGGTGCCTGCTATCCGGAAGGACATGTCGAATGCGCTAACCGCGACCTGGATTTGGATTATCTGAAAATGAAGGTGGATGAAGGATGCGACTTCCTGACCACCCAGATGTTCTTTGACAATAATATCCTGTATCGTTTCCTGTACCGTGCGCTGGCAAAGGGAATTGACGTGCCGATTCTGGCCGGTATCATGCCGGTAATCAATGCGCGCCAGATTCAGCGTTCTGTACAGCTGTCGGGTACCGAGCTGCCCAACCGTTTCTGCGGTATTATCGACAAGTTCGGTTCTGACCCTGCGGCGATGAAACAGGCGGGTATTGCCTATGCAACTGAACAGATCATCGACCTGATTGCCAATGGTGTAAGGGGTATCCATCTGTATACGATGAACCGGCCGGATATTGCCGAAGCAATCTTCCACAACCTGTCGTATATTCTGGGACGTGAAGAGAATGTTTGAGAAACTCAGCCGTCGGGAAGTCTGGCGGTACCTTGGATATAAAGGCAGCGAACCGGACGAAACTGTTTGCCAGTTGGTGGAAGAAACAATCGAAATGGTGGAGAATGCCGCCGTTCCGAGACAGGTCAGCAGAAGGGTAACCTGCAAAATCCAGCCGGACAACCGGTTATTCCTGGGTTCACTTGAAGTGACAAGTCAGTCTCTGGCCAAACATCTGCGTGACTGCAACGAAGTTATCCTGTTTGCCGCCACACTGGGCAGCGGCATTGACCGGTTATTGCAGCGGTATAACCGGCTCCAGGTCAGCCGGGCAGCGGTATTGCAGGCTGTTTCTGCCGCTGCGGTGGAAGAATGGTGCGACCAGTGCCAGAAACAGTTGGGTGATGGGTTGGAAGAAGGATTGTATCTGCGTCCCCGGTTCAGTCCGGGATATGGCGACCTGCCGCTGGCATTTCAGCGGCCGCTGCTGGAATCACTGGAAGCCGGGAAACGGATTGGTATCGAACTGACCGACACGCTGCTGATGACGCCGACAAAATCTGTTTCGGCTATTATCGGGATCACCAGCGATAAGAAAAGCTGCACGGTCCATCATTGTGCTGCATGTGCCAAAACAGATTGTCCTTTTCGGAAAGTATAGGAGTGAAACGGATGAACTTTTTTACAGAGCTGGCAGGAAGTCGGATGCTCTTTTTTGATGGTGGAATGGGAACACTTTTGCAGGATGCCGGTCTGAAACCGGGAGAACTGCCGGAAAGCTGGAATATCACCCATCCGCAGGATATTTTGTCCATCCATCTGCAATACCTGCAAGCAGGTGCCGATTTTGTTACAACCAATACTTTCGGAGCCAATGCCCTGAAACTGCATGGCAGCTCATATACCGCGCAGCAGCTGACAACGGCTGGTGTACAGCTGGCACGTCAGGCAGTGCAGCAATCAGGGAAAAAAGCCTGGGTTGCGCTGGATATCGGGCCAACCGGCAAACTGCTCAAACCGCTGGGAGATCTGGATTTTGAGACAGCGGTTGAGGCTTACAAAGAAATGGTAAAGGCCGGTGTTCAGGCAGGCGCCGACTGCTGTATCATCGAAACGATGAGCGATACAATAGAAATGAAAGCGGCAGTGCTGGCAGTCAAAGAATGCTGTCAGCTGCCGGTTTTTGTCACGATGGTTTTTGATGAACGCGGTCGTCTCCTGACCGGTGCGGACATTCCCGCAGCGGTTGCCATGCTGGAAGGACTGGGTGTTGACGCAATCGGTCTTAACTGCGGGTTCGGCCCGGAACAGATGCTGCCGCTGGTGGACGAGCTGCAAAAATGCTGCTCAACGCCGATACTGGTCAGCCCAAACGCCGGACTTCCGGTCGTCGTCAATGGACAGACGATGTACAACGTCGCGCCCGACGCATTCGCAAAAGTGATGGCTGAGATTGCGGAAAAAGGTGTCTGGATGGTAGGTGGATGCTGCGGCACTACACCGGCACATATTGCGGCAGAGGTCGCTGCATGCCGTAAAATCAGCCCGAAACCGCTCCCGGTTTATCATCGGACGGTGGTTTCATCCGGTTCCTGTGCGGTTGTGATGGGCGAAAACCCGGTGGTTATTGGGGAACGCATCAATCCGACCGGCAAAAAACGTTTCAAACAGGCGCTTCGGGACGGCGATATCGACTATATTCTGAATGAAGGTGTCCATCAGCTGGACGCGGGTGCGGATATTCTGGATGTCAACGTCGGTCTGCCGGAAATCGATGAAGCGGATATGATGAAACGGGTGGTCAGCGAATTGCAGGGAATTATCGATCTGCCACTGCAAATCGATACCACCAATATGCAGGCAATGGAAGCTGCACTGCGTATCTATAACGGAAAACCGATGATTAACTCGGTCAACGGCAAACAGGAAGTGATGCGGGAAGTCTTCCCACTGGCGAAAAAATACGGTGGTGTAATCGTTGCGCTGACAATTGACGAAACCGGTATCCCGGAAACCGCGGAAGGACGGCTCGCAATCGCTGAAAAAATCGTCCGTACTGCGGAAGAAGAATACGGTATTTCCCGCGACAACCTGATCGTCGACGCACTGACCATGACCGTCAGCTCCAGTCCGGATGCAGCGGAAGTCACTTTGAAGGCATTGTCGATGATCCGGCAAAAGCTGGGGGTTAAAACGATTCTGGGAGTTTCCAACGTCTCCTTTGGACTGCCGAGACGGGAAATTATCAACAGTGCGTTCTTCCTGCTGGCATTGCAGGCCGGTCTGGATGCGGCGATTATCAACCCGGCAAGTGAACCGATGATGCAGTCGCTTTTTGCCTATCGTGTGCTTTCACAAAAGGATGCGCAGTGTACCCAATATATTGAACGGTATTCCCAGACGACAGCCGCAGCGCCTGCACCTGCCGTTACTGCTGGCAGTATGACGCTGGAAGACGCAGTACGGCGTGGACTAAGGGAAGAAACTGTCCAGCAGACCCGTACAGCCCTTGAGACGGCTCAGCCTCTGGATATCATCAATGACCGGCTGATTCCCGCACTTGACCTTGTCGGAAAAGGCTTTGAAAAGGGAACAATCTTCCTTCCTCAGTTGCTGATGAGTGCTGAGGCGGCAGGAGCTGCCTTTGATCTG
Organism: Candidatus Faecivivens stercoripullorum; assembly: GCA_018715285.1. Classification (GTDB taxonomy): domain Bacteria; phylum Bacillota; class Clostridia; order Oscillospirales; family Ruminococcaceae; genus Faecivivens; species Faecivivens stercoripullorum. The sequence goes on from DVLW01000074.1 coordinate 3,743, forward strand.
CTCAAAGAAGTGATGGCAGCTTCCGGTACCGAACAGCAAAAACGCGGAAAAGTTGTCATTGCGACAGTCAAGGGTGATATCCACGATATCGGAAAGAATATCGTCCGTGTATTGCTGGACAACTATGGCTTTGAAGTCATCGACCTCGGAAAAGATGTTCCGCCGGAAGTGGTGGTCGAAACAGTTGTACGTGAAAATGTACGGCTGGTAGGGTTGAGTGCATTGATGACAACAACTGTTCCGTCGATGGAAGAAACCATCCGTCAGCTGAGAGCGGCAACCGACTGTAAGGTTATGGTCGGCGGCGCAGTACTAACACAGGAGTATGCTGACCAGATCGGTGCAGATTACTATGCGCCGGATGCGATGAGTTCGGTGCATTATGCACTGAATGTCCTGTCGCCGGAAGAATAAACCGAATATGAATAAATGCTTCCTGTCTACAGTCAGGCAAAAGAATGATTTTGCGGCTGCGAACAGGGAGCATTTTGCTGTCCGGAATAAGATTTGCTGTCGAAAACATTGCATTTTAGGGGGATATATGTTAAACTAAGATAGGTATCCTGCGCAGAAGTGAATGACCTCTCTGTGCAGGAAAAAATATATCTGTTATGATAAAAGGAGGATTCGTCATGGCTTATATTCAGGACGTTTTTCCCATTGTCCAGAAAAAAAATCTGGCAAAAAACATATTTGATCTGACCATTTCCTGTCCGCAGATCGCCGCAGAGGCTAATCCCGGACAGTTTGTTCACGTCAAGGCTCCCGGGTTCCAGCTCAGAAGACCGATTTCCATCTGTGGTATCGACAAGGCAAAGGGAACCATCCGGATTGTATTTGAAATCCGCGGTGAGGGAACTGAAAAAATCGCCGGACTCAATCCCGGTGATCTGATTGATATCCTCGGACCTCTTGGTCATGGCTATACCATCCTTCCTCCTGAGTCAAAGGTGGTTGTCATTGGCGGCGGTATCGGCGTCCCGCCTCTGCTCCAGACTGCGGCTGCTTATGGCGAAAATGCAACGGCAATTATCGGTTTCCGTAACGCTGCGGCAGTTATTTTAAAAGAAGATTTTGAGAAGAACGGTGCCCGTGTCATCCTCTGTACCGATGACGGAACCGCTGGTATGCATGGCTTTGTTACGGCTGCACTGCAAAAGCTGCTGGAAGAAGAAAAACCTGATCTGATTTGTGCCTGCGGTCCGACTCCGATGCTCAAAGGCGTCGCTGCTATGGCTGAGGAAAAGGGAATTGCCTGCGAAATCTCTCTGGAAGAAAGAATGGCATGTGGCGTCGGTGCCTGCCTTGGATGCGCCTGCAAGACAGTGAAAAACGGTGTGGAAGGCTACTCTCATGTCTGTAAAGACGGTCCTGTATTCAACAGCAAGGAGGTTCGGTTCTAATGGCAGATCTTCGTGTAAATGTTGCCGGTGTTTCCTTTAAAAACCCGGTTATTCCCGCATCCGGTGCATTCGGCTTTGGCCGGGAATATGAAAAAATGTATCCGCTTTCCCGTCTGGGCGGCATTTCCTGCAAGGGTACAACCCTCAACCTGAAAGACGGCAATCCGCCGCCTCGTATTGCCGAAACTCCGTCTGGTATGCTTAACTCGGTCGGCCTGCAAAATCCCGGCATCGACCATTTTATTCAGGAAGAACTTCCGTACCTGGCACAAAAAGACCTCACCATCATTGCAAACGTTGCCGGTTCTACCGTTGAAGACTGCATCGAAATCGCACAGAAGCTGGAAGGAACCGCAGTCGATATGATCGAGCTGAACATTTCCTGCCCGAACGTCAAACAGGGCGGCGCTGCTTTCGGCACCAGTCCGGAAATGGCTGCGTCGGTCACCCGCGCAGTCCGCAGCGCTACAACCAAGCCGCTGATGGTTAAACTCAGCCCGAATGTCACCAGCATTGTCGATATCGCAAAAGCGGTTGAAGCTGAAGGTGCAGACGCGGTTTCGCTTATCAATACGCTTCTGGGCATGAGAATCGATATCAATACCCGCCGTCCGATTCTCCGCAACAATGTCGGTGGTCTGTCGGGACCCGCAGTTTTCCCGATTGCTGTCCGGATGGTCTGGCAGGTTGCAAATGCTGTCAAGGTTCCGGTTGTCGGCATGGGTGGTATTGCATCCGGCAAAGATGCAATTGAAATGATGATGGCTGGTGCTTCGGCTGTACAGGTTGGCGCGGCTATCTTTGCTGATCCGTACGCACCGATTCATATTATCGATGAGATGAATGCATGGCTGGATGAGCACGGCATCGCAAGTGTAAACGACATTGTCGGAACGGTACAGCCCTGGTAATCAGGCATTGAAGCAGAAAGGAACTACCTTTATATATGAAAATCATGGCAGTAGATTATGGAGATGCACGCACCGGGCTTGCAGCCTGTGACAGAACCGAATTTCTCGCGTCTCCGATTGGCGTTATTGAAGAAAGAAACTTTTATTTTACCATCCAGAAGGTCGCAAATGCCGTTAAGGAATACGGTATTCAGATGGTCATCGTCGGCTATCCGGTCAATATGAACGGTACAATTGGTCCGCGCGCTGAGAAGTGTGCGGAATTTGCCGAACTGCTCAAAACGAAAGTTGACGTTCCGGTCGAACTTTGGGACGAGCGTGCGACAACGGTTGAAGCACACAACTACCTCAATGAAACCAACACCCGCGGCAAAAAGCGGAAAGAGGTCATCGATGAGGTAGCAGCTACAATCATTCTGGAAAGCTATCTGACCTACCGGCAGAATATGAAAGCCAAAGCAGCAGCTGAGGCAAAAAATGAGGAAAATAATCAGTAATACCATCCAAACAGATGAACCGATTGGGGGCAATTGCTATGAAAAAGATATTAGCAATCGTCTTGATGTTTGCCTGTCTCACTGCATTTGCAGGCTGCAACCGTTATATATCATCCAAAGATGTTTATGGATTTCCTGAACCTACACAACAAATCGATATTAGAAAAGCATCGGCTGGTCAGGAGACCGAATACACGATTGGTTCTGAGAATTATGATTCGGAAGACCTTTCGGTTATGCCCATATTGGAATGGTTTTATGGATTGGAATTGACGGAATCTGAACGACCGGAAGATGTAGAGGGGAATGAAAGTTATACTT
>DVLW01000075.1 GCA_018715285.1 Candidatus Faecivivens stercoripullorum
AGTAAGGTAATTTTCAGCTCATTCGGTCAGGCCATGCCGGAAAAAACAGTCGCTATCCCGAAATCTGCTTTTGCCGGACAGGAAACCAGTATTTACTGGTTGGGTGGCGGCGGTGCATTTATCTGCTGTCATGGGACAAATATTATGATTGATCCGGTTCTGGAAGGGTTTGATATGCCTCTGCTCAGAGAGGCTCCAATCACTCCCGGAGAGGTACCAGGGCTGGATGCCGTTCTCATTACTCACGTGGACAATGACCATTTCAGCCGTCCGACCTGCCTGGATCTGGCAGCTGTTTGTAAAAGCTATCATGCGCCCCGTTACCTTTGCAGTGTCATGTCAGAGATGGGACTGCCTGCATACGGACATGATATTGGGGAGACGTTTACTGTTGGAACAGTGAAGATAACCCTTACGCCTGCACTGCACAACTGGCAAAATGGCGTACCGGAGTATGATTACCGACAGTGGCTGCCGGAGGATGGCTGCGGATACAAACTGGAAACACCGGATGGGAGTATCTGGCTGCCGGGAGATTCCCGGCTTTTGCCGGAACAGCTTTCTCAGCGGGCACCGGACGCAATACTTTTTGATTTTTCGGATAATGACTGGCATATCACATTTGAAGGCGCGGTCACCCTTGCAAACGCCTATCCGGATGCGCAGCTTATCTGTATTCACTGGGGAACGGTAGACGCTGCTGAAATGAGCCCGTTCAATGGAAACCCTGAAAAACTGATGGACAGAGTGATTCATCCGCAGCGGATAAAAGTTCTCTGTCCCGGAGAAGAATTTAAATTGTAAACAGCTCCTGACAATATTTCACATCTGACTGAAAAACACGCCGGCTGCCCACACATGGGACAACCGGCGTGTTTTTGCCATATCAGGCCAGTTCGCGGAAAGTTTCTCTGACCGCTTCAAGCGTCTGTTCAATATCTGCGTCGGTATGTGCATGAGAGATAAACATTGCTTCAAACTGAGCGGGAGCCAGATAGATTCCGCGTCTGAGCATCTTCTCAAAATATGCAGCATATTTGCTCAAATCACTCTTGGTTGCATCCGAGAAGGATTCAACTGAGTCAGGTGTGAAAAAGGGCGCAACCAGACTGCCAACCTGATTGATACGGATTTTACCGCCGGTCTGCTGAGCAGCTTTGCGCATTCCCTCTGCCAGTAGGTCAGCTTTCCGGGCAATGTCGGTATAAACTTCCGGGTGGGTATTCAGGTAGTTAAGCTGGGCAAGTCCGGCAGCCATTGCGACCGGATTTCCGGAAAGGGTACCAGCCTGATAGACTGGGCCACAGGGCGAAATTTGCTCCATCAACTCGCGGCTGCCGCAGTAAGCGCCGACCGGCATACCACCGCCGATAATTTTTCCGAATGTGACGATATCAGCCTTGATGCCGAAATATTCCTGAGCGCCGCCTTTTGCCAGCCGGAACCCGGTGATAACCTCGTCAAAGATCAGCAATGCGCCTTCCTGATCACAGATCTTGCGCAGTCCTTCCAGAAAGCCTTTATTCGGGCCAACTACGCCCATATTGGCGGCAACCGGTTCGACAATGACACAGGCAACCTGTTCGGGATAACTGTCAAACAGCTGCTGGACGCTTTGCAGATTATTGTATTCAGCAGTCAGGGTATCTTTGGCTGTATCTGCCGGAACACCTGCCGAACTGGGACGTCCGCCTTCCGCTACTGCGGAAGAACCGGCTTTGACCAGCATCGCATCACTGTGTCCATGGTAACAGCCTTCAAATTTAATGATTTTATCCCGTCCCGTTGCACCTCTGGCAAGGCGCAGAGCGGACATGACTGCTTCGGTGCCGGAGTTGACCATCCGGACCATTTCGATACCCGGAACCATCTGAATCATCAGTTCCGCAATGTCAACTTCCCGTGCAGTGGAAGCACCAAAAGACAATCCATCCTGAACTGCTTTTTGAACTGCTTCACGGATGATTGGATGATTGTGACCGAGAATCATCGGTCCCCAGGAACAGACATAGTCAATATATCTGTTCCCGTCTACGTCCCAGATGTACGCTCCATCTGCTCTGGAAATAAACCGAGGAGTCATACCGACCGCACGATAAGCGCGTACCGGGCTGTTGACGCCGCCGGGAAGAACTTTTTTTGCCCGTTCAAACAGTGCCTCAGATGTATCCATTATCCAATATCTCCTTTTTGAATAGCCTCAGCCAGTTCCTTTGCGTAATAGGTAATCAGAATATTCGCGCCTGCACGGAAGACCGACAGTGCTGATTCACACATAATCCGGTATTCGTCGATCAGTCCGGCAGCTGCTGCCGCTTTAATCATCGCGTATTCACCCGAAACCGAGTAAGCAGCCATCGGGACGTCGAAAGCATCCGAGCATTCCCGGATGATATCCAGATAGGACAGCGCCGGTTTTACCATAATGATATCAGCGCCTTCCTCGACATCCAGCGCACATTCCTTAATAGCTTCCTTGCGGTTATGCGGGTCCATCTGATAGCCTTTGCGGTCACCGAAAGAAGGTGCCGAACCAGCAGCAGAGCGGAAGGGACCATAAAAGGAGGAAGCGTATTTTGCTGAATATGCCATAATCGGAATCCCCGCAAAACCTTCTCTGTCCAGTGTACTGCGGATAGCGGCAATCCGTCCGTCCATCATATCAGAAGGTGCCACCATATCAGCGCCTGCCTGTGCATGGGAAAGTGCCACCTTGCTCAGCAGCTCCAGCGTTGCATCGTTATCTACCTTATGTCCGCACAGTGCACCGCAATGACCGTGGTCGGTATATTCGCACATACAGACGTCGGTGATGACATAAAAATCCGGGAAAGCAGCCTTGATTTTGCGAATAGCTTTCTGAATAACACCATCCGGGTCCCATGCGGAAGAACCAAGTGCATCTTTATGTGCCGGAATGCCGAACAGGATGCAGCTGCGCACACCGGCAGCGATACATTCTGAAACAGCTTCTTCTACCGTGTCCAGACCATACTGATACTGTCCCGGTAAAGATTCAATCGGACGTTTGCCCGATAATGTTTCATCCACAAAAATCGGGTAAACAAGGCTGTCCGCTGAAAGCCGGGTTTCACGGCAGATGCGGCGGATCGTATCTCCATCCCGTAAACGGCGAGGTCTGTGTACAAGTTCCATCTTCGTTATTCTCCTTCCACAATTGTCTGAATCAATGCTTCAATCGTCGCTTTTTTGGCGGTGATAGTATCAAAACCATATTTTTTTGCTTCTGCTTCGGTCTGAACACCAATGCAGGCGGCGGTAATACCGGAATAATCGGTTTCGGCTCCCATTGCCGCAACAAAACCTTTTACGGTGGAAGCACTGGTAAATGCAGCGACTGAACCCGGTGTAAGCAGC
>DVLW01000076.1 GCA_018715285.1 Candidatus Faecivivens stercoripullorum
CGGACGTGGTGTTGGATTTTATTTTCGTAATGTAACGGAAATACTTCTTTTTGGTGTACGAGGTACTAATTTCAGGACGCTTGCACCTGCCCGGTCACAGGTAAACTTGGTTCGTGCTCAAAAAAGGGAACATTCCAGAAAACCAGATGAGATTATTCCGATCATAGAAAGCTGTTCGCCGGGTCCGTATCTTGAATTGTTTGCCCGCGGTGACCGTGCAGGTTGGGATATGTGGGGTAATCAGGCGGATGCAAGTTATGAGCCTACTTGGAATACATATAAAAATCATACTGTTAGCATAGAAAGACAGGAATTATAATATTTTTAGGTAAGCCTTATAAAAACCAGCTTCCTTTGCCGTCATGACAAAAGAAGCTGGTTTTTTACTTAATCATACAAAAGAAAACCATCCCAGCAATCGGAGTAAAACATATACAATCCCGCCACAGCACCAGAAAAGAGCACTTGCCATCCATTGTTTTTCAAGCAATCGTCGCGTTCTTTGGCTGAAAGACCATGTGGCATACGACAAGGCAAGTAATACTAAAAGCCATGCCAAATTCCCATGCAGCATCAGACCGCCAATTGCCGATAATAGAAAATATGCAGTTATAATAAAGGTGAGTGCTTCGATTAAAAGTGTCGCGATTCGCTGCCATCCGTATAAATCGGTACTGTTTTTATGCTGCATAGGGAACACCTCACTTGATGTTATCTAATATTATTATAAGTGAATTCCCTGTATTTGTAAATACCCCAGTAATCAACAAAACCAGTTCCTCAAGCGGTGAAATCGGGCTGGATTGCTGAGCTCTAGGAGCGTGGTATCAGTTCGGCGAACTGGCAGCGGAAGCATTCCGAAAAAACCAGCTTCCTTCGCCGTTTGACGAAAGAAGCTGGTTTTGTAATATCAATTATTTTGTGCGCCCGATGTCGTGACGGTAGTGAACATCGGTGAAGTGGATTTTTTCGACACCTGCATATGCACGGCTGAGTGCTTCATCCAGCGTCTTTCCGGTCGCGGTTACGCCGAGAACACGTCCGCCAGCGGTGATAAACTTGCCGTCAACCAGCTTGGTTCCCGCATGATAGACTGTTACGCCTTCAGCCTGACCCTTTTCATCCAGACCGGTAATCTCGTATCCGCTCTGGTACTTGACAGGGTAGCCGCCCGATGCCATGACGACACAGGCTGCTGTCTCATCAGAAAACTCGACCGGTACTTCGCTCAGTCTGCCAGCCTGTACAGCCATCATAATTTCCAGCAGGTCGCTCTTGAGCAGCGGCAGAACAACCTGTGTCTCCGGGTCACCAAAACGGCAGTTATATTCGATAACCTTCGGGCCTTTGGGGGTAATCATCAGACCAAAGTACAGGCAGCCTTTGAAAGTACGGCCTTCCTTGTTCATCGCGTCGATGGTCGGCAGGAAAATCTTTTCCATGCACTCGGCTGCAATCTCAGGGGTATAGAACGGGTTCGGTGCAATTGTACCCATACCGCCGGTGTTCAGACCTTCGTCGTTATCATTAGCGCGCTTGTGGTCTTTAGAAGAAATCATCGGAACGACAGTCTTGCCATCAGTAAAGGACAGTACCGAAACTTCCGGTCCGGTCAGGAATTCTTCAATAACAACGCGCCGTCCCGAATCACCGAACTTGCCTTCGCTCATCATCTCGTGGACTGCTTCGACGGCTTCGGCTTCGTCTGCGGCGATGATTACGCCTTTGCCCAGTGCCAGACCGTCAGCTTTGATAACTGCCGGGTAGCTGTTCTGCGCTTTCAGGTAGGCGATGGCTGCGTCTTCGTCCTCGAAAGTCTCGTAAGCAGCGGTCGGAATGCCGTATTTCTTCATCAGGTTCTTGGAGAAAACCTTGCTGGCTTCAATCTGGGCAGCTTTTGCGCTCGGACCGAATGCCGGGATACCAGCTTCTTCCATAGCGTCTGCCATACCTGCTGCAAGTGGGTCATCAGGCGCAACGACTGCAAATTCAATGCCTTTTTCCTTGGCAAATGCAACCATGCCTTCTTTGTCCATAACGTTGATAGGCGCAGTGTGCGCAACCGCACTGATGCCGCCATTGCCAGGCGCGCACCACAGTTCCGTGACTTTGGGCGATTTGAGCAGTCCCAGCACGATGGCGTGTTCACGTCCGCCGGAACCGATTACCAGTACTTTCATCTGAAAGTCCACCTTTCAAAAATTGGGTTGTGTATCAAAAGTTGCTGCCGGAATCGCTGTTGCGGCTGTCCGGCAGGTTGGTTGAGAATATCATTTTTGTGTAGTTTTGGGCAATAGCCGCTGACTTTAATATGAACAGGGAAGCACAGGCTCAGGCTGTTATTTTGCAGTCGAGCGGATTACGAAGCAGGAGCGACTATCACGATAAAGGGAGCGGAAGCATTCCGCCGTCGCACGACTGTCCACCGGACAGTCGACGAGGGGTAGCGGTCGAAAACTTGTCAGCGCCGTGCCGGCCCACGTAGTTCCAGTGGGTGAGTAACCGGCAGTGGGCAGCTCGCTCGATTTTTATGGATGAAGTGGGCATCGAACCCACTTCATCCGTAGGGGACGCCCTTGCTATGCGTCCCCTACGCAAAATACCTGCGGGCATTTTGCTACCCCTTGCTGAGCTGGTTTTGGGGAAAAGAGATTTCGCTCCATTGCGATGGAGCGACCAGGGGCTCTGCCCACTGGACCCCGCGATTTTTTGAAAAAAATCGAGTAAAACTTTTTTGATATGAACGTACCCACCGCCAGCATAACCCAGCCCCGACGCTCTACGCGTCGGTCGAACAGATTGTAAGTGCGCACAATCTCTTTGCGTCAAGGCGTGGTCGAAGCCGTCGAGTGCTGAGCTCCAAAGGCGTGCACAAATCCCGGCAAACAGGCAGCGGAAGCATTCCGCTCACTTAACAGATAAATAATGCAGTTCCTACATTATTTATCTGTTGAAGGCTTGCCCATGGTCTTTTCGTATACGCGGGCACGGATAAAGTTATACGCTTCTACCCAGTCGGTAAACGCATTCTTGAGGATAACGCGGTCAAGTCCGAGTTTACTCATGAGCTTCTTTTCAACCAGCTGGCGTGCTTCCAGACACAGTACACAGCCTTCAAGATCCGGCACTTCGTTCGGTTTCGCACTCTGTCCGGTATGGAACGCGATCAGCGAATCCAGCCATTCGTAATCATGCTGGTCTGCAACCTCTCTCAGGCGGCGTTCAATCTGGTCACTCTCGAGATAGATAATCAGCGGTTCAAGCGGACGGATAATGTCTGCAAGCTCACTCATGAAACTCTCGATCTCTGCCTGCGGCAGGTCGAACCACATCATCATCTCACATACCGGGTTCTGGAAGAACATACCGTCCAGTACCCAGACAGCGTCGCTTTCCATCGCTTCTTTTGCAAACGCTCTCCACCGCGCCAGCATCAGCGGACGCTCAACCTCCCACGGCTGACATCCGTAAAAACGATAGCTCTCCAGCTCTTTCTGCAAACTCTCGTGCAGCTCGGTCAGCGGAATCATGTACCCCTTGGGGTTCTCGGTCTCCTCTACCGGGAACAGTACACGGTCTTCCTCAGGAAATTCCCGATACTGCTCGGGAGTCAAAAATGCATAGTTCATCAGGTCTACCGGATTTGTAGGGGATTCCTGGGTGAACAGCCGCACATTCTTATGCCAGCCACGCAGCTGGGATGCTACAAATCGCGCGCCGGAAGTTTTTCCGGTGCAGGGTACCCCTTCCAAAAGGATCAGCTTGGATGCCATTATCGAACAGTCCTTTCCTATAAATGTCTAAATCATAATCTGTCCGCTTTTGCCTCAGCAAAAGCAGGTACCCGCACCGCTACAGCGGAATGGGATCTCAGAAACTGGCAGGCTGAAATTCTTTCTACAGTCTGTTATCCAGTTTGGATTCTTCCTTATTATACCATACATTAAAATCTCCGGCAACTGGAACAATGACCGAATATCCCGTATCCCTTTGGGCATTTTCTCCAATTTCATATCAGGTTTTTGGGCGGTTAGACCGCATTTTCACCGCTGATATTCTATCCGGAAGATTATTTTGTTTGTTTTAGGTACATCAGTTTACCAAAAATACACAGGCTTATTTCTCGTGCAGCGTCTCGCCTTCCAGCCATGCGCCCAGACGTGCCGCCGCTTCCAGTAACCAGAATTTAAACCGGTACTCGCCCAGCACCAGATGCTGCTCGGATTCGGTGTAAAGGGAAAGTGCTTCACTCTGTTCCTCTTCGGTTGCAGCAGGCAGACAAAGCGACGGGTACAGCACGCACCACCAGTTGTGTCCCTTCCCTTCTCCAATCGTCACCACAAGTGCGGTATATTCTCCAGCAGGCATGGTCAGATTACCGTCGAAAGTCTCGTAACTGCGGGTATTGAAATACTCTTTTTCAACCGTGGCGGTAACCTCCGCGTCACAGCCGTTTTCCAGCAAAACCGCTTCCGCTTCCTCACAGACCTTATCAAGGTTATCGTGCATCATATCCGCTGCCTGTTCGGCATCTTCCGCACCTTCGGTCAGTTCAGCCGTCATTCCGGTCATCCGGTCACGTACCAGCAGCTTGAGTGCCTGATCTTCTGCCGAATCGGAAGCCGCCCGGATATGCAGACGGAGTGTATCGTCATAAACCGGTGCGGCTTCGAGATACGCGCCTACCGCCAGCGTCAGCAAAAATACCACTACACCCGTCAGTACCGCTCCAAGCGACACCGCAAGACGGCGAAATTCTATATGATTCATGGAAAAATATCTTTTCATCATTGAAACCACCCTTATCTGTCGTGATATCTTCAGGATGGACCATTTTTCCAGAATTATACAGGTATATTCAATTTTCCATTGCGACCGTGACACCTTCCGGAGCCGGGCTGCAAACGAATATCTCTCCCAGCTTGCGGATTTCAGGCATATTCGCCGCTTTTACAGCGTCTTCAATCCGTTCATACAGCCCGAAAACCGCACTTCCTGAACCGGTCATCAGGCTCATTCCGGCGCCATGTTCGATCAGTGCCCGGCGGATTTGACCAATCGTATCCAGCACCGCGGCACGTTCCAGCACATTTTCGGTTGCCGCCGCCATTTCAGCTATATCAAACCGCTCCATTGCCGCAATCAGCCGCTTCTGGTCAGGACGCGGGCAGTCCGGCATTGAATCAAACGCCTTGAACGCGGCCGGTGTCGATACCCCAAACGGCGGTTTGACAATCAGGTAATGTCCCTGACCAAAAAACGGCAGCGGCTCAATTTTTTCGCCAATCCCGCCAACCCTTGCTGTTCCGCCGACCAGACAAAACGGTACATCCGCGCCGATTTTGACACCCATCGCGCAGAGTTCATTCCGGTTCAGTCCGGTTGCATACATTCTGTTCAGTCCGACCAGCACGGCGGCTGCGTCGGCACTTCCTCCGGCCATTCCGGCCTGTGATGGAATCGTCTTTTCGATGGATACCTTAACGCCGCCTTTAACACCGGTCGTATCAAGAAACAGCTTCGCCGCACGATACCCGGTATCCGATTCGCTATATTCAAAATCATCCGGTGAAAGCGTGTCCGACTTTTCCAGCGTCACGCAGTCGCTCAAACTCACCGACTGCATGACCATATCCATCAGGTGGTATCCGTCTTCCCGCAATCCGGTGATATCCAGCGATAAATTCAGTTTTGCTCGTGCAAGCAGAATGATTTTATCCATTTTCTACTCTCCTTAGCGCAAATATACATAAGTAACAAACGCGCACCATCCGCCCGGACACCGGGCTTACAGCTTGAGCAGCCGGTTCTGGCGGATGCCGATTGCATGAATCGGGCACATCTCATGACAGCAATAGCAGCGGATACATTTGCTGTGGTCGATTCTCGCCTTGCCGCCTTCGATTTTAATGGTATGTGCCGGACAGCTTTCGGCGCATTTGCCGCACCCGACACACCGGGCAGTATCAATCTGCGGACGGGATGTAAAAAACTTCCCAACCAGCGGTCGGCAGACGGTACGCAAAGGCTTCGGCAGTTTGGACAGAAAATCAGTGCTCATCGTCCGCGGACGTTCAAAATCCGGGAATACTGTCAGTTCATCACCGACAATCGGCAGGTTTTCTTCTTCACCCGCACACAGTCCGCGTTCTTCTGCCGCTTTCAGCGTCAGAATTTCCTGCTGGCTGCGTCCAATCACCCGGCAGAGTGCTCTGTCCAGCTGATAAGGCGAACGGCAGGCCAGCAGCATTCCCGTTTTCCGGCATTTTCCGGAAGATGGCCCATCGCCTTCCATCGACTCGACTGCATCGCAGAAGGTGACCGCAGGCCGTACCGTTTCGCAGAGGTCAACCAGCATCTGGCAGAAATCCTCTTTTTCCGGGTACCGCCAGTGATAATCCGGTTTGGTCAGTCCCGGTATCGTCCCGAACAGGTTCTTGACACCGCCTGAAAGGCCGGTCATGCAGTGGGTTTTCAGCTTACAGACCGATATCACAAGGTCAGCTTCGGCAACCGGTCGGATAATCGGGAAAGTATGGCAGCGAACCGGCGACGGACATGCAAGCTCGGTGGAAGTATAATCGTCATTGAGTACCACGCCTTCTTCCGCAGCAACTGCACGCATTCCGGTCGCGGTATAGATTCCGGACAGTGCCGCTTTGGTGTACAGTCCGCCCGGTGAATCGGCAATCGTGATATTCTGCGGCTCGACCCCTATACTGCGCAGCAGCCGGATTACGCCGCGCACAACTTCCGGATGGGTAGTCGTGGTTTCCTCCGGGCGGCGCTTCATCAGCAGATTCGGCTTGATAACCACCTTCATTCCCGGACGCACCAGTTCCCGGATTCCGATTAGTTTCCCCAGCCGTGCAACCGCCTTTTCCGTCTCATCCGGCGTGTACCGGTCAAGATGACAGACTCCGACCGGTGTATCATATATCGGCATATTTGCAATTTCCTTTCATCTGCCCGCGGTTCTTCCATATAAATACCGCCGCGCTCACCCGCAAAGGCAGCGCGGCGGTACCGGGCAGCAATATGTTATTTTATACTTTGCCTTCCTTCAAATCGGCGAGAAATTCGGCAATTCCACGGACAGCAGCTGTCAGATGGTTGACCGAATAGCAGTACGAAACGCGGATAAACCCTTCGCCGCTTTCACCAAACGCATCACCGGGTACAACCGCAATCTTCTTGGAATACAGCAGCTTCTCGCAGAATTCCTCTGATGTAAGTCCAGTCGATTTGATGCATGGGAAGACGTAAAATGCACCTTCCGGCTCAAAGGTATGCAGTCCCATCCGGTTGAACTCATCGACGACAAACCGGCGGCGCAGGTTGTATTCATCCCGCATGGCAGTGATCGAATCGATGCAGTTATGCAGTGCCTCGACGCCGCCCCACTGAGAGGTCGTCGGCGAACACATCAGCGCATACTGGTGAATCTTGAGCATCTGGGAAAGTGCCGCAGGCGGTGCACACAGGTATCCCAGACGCCAGCCGGTCATCGAAAATGCCTTGGAAAAACCGCCGATGATAATCGTTCGTTCCCACATGTCCGGCAGCTCGGCAATCGACACATGCCGTCCGTTATAGGTCAGCTCGGCGTAGATCTCGTCCGATACGACGACGATATCGTCATGTTTCCGCAGTACAGCTGCAATCGCTTCCAGATGTTCCCGGCGCATGATGCTTCCGGTCGGGTTATTCGGGAAAGGCAGAATCAGCATCTTGGTTTTAGGGGTGATTGCCGCTTCCAGTTCCTCGGCTGTCAGACGGAAATCGTTTTCCTCTTTCAGCGGAATCGGAACCGGTACGCCATAGGTCAGCGCGACTACCGGCGCATAGGCAACATAACTCGGTTCAGGAATCAGTACCTCGTCACCAGCCTCGATAAAGGCGCGTGCTGCAAGGTCAATTCCCTCACTTCCGCCGACTGTGACCATGATCTCATGGGTCGGATCGTATTCCAGCGAAAAACGATCACGCATATAATCCGAAATCGCTTTTCTCAGCTCGGCCAGTCCGGCATTTGCGGTATAACGGGTGTTGCCGCGCTGCAAATTATCGATTGCAGCCCGGCGGATGGCGTACGGCGTCTTGAAATCGGGTTCACCGACGCCAAGGGATATCACCCCTTCCATCTCGTTGGCAATATCAAAAAAACGGCGTATCCCTGAGGGTTTCATATCCGCCGTCCGTTTACAGATCAGCTTTTCCAAATCCATCAAAATGAAACGTTTCTCCTTTCATCAATTCCCGTCTTGCCCATGATAACCCCGTTTTCCTTATAACGGGAGAGCAGAAAATGGGTCGCGGTCGAAAGGACTCCGTCCAGCACCGCCAGCCGCTGGGATACAAACAGCGCAATATCCTTGAACGAATGCCCGACTACCCGCAGATGCAAATCGTATCCGCCGCTCATCAGGTAGACGCTCTCGACCTCGTCGTAATCGGCGATCCGCTTTGCAATCTCCTCAAATCCGTAGTTGCGCTGCGGGCTGACACGTACTTCGATGATCGCTTCGACAGGAGCGTCCTCGATTTTGTCGTAATCGAGAAGCGGCTTATAGCCACGGATTACGCCGGCCTTTTCATAGGTTTCAATCTGTTTGCTGACGGCTTCTTCGCTTTCGCCCATCATCACGGCAATTTTTCTTGTCTCCATCCGGGCATTGCCGGAGAGAATCTGCAACAGTTTATCCATTGATGAAATCTCCCTTTCCGGTTTTGATCGAAAATGATTATACATAGTTTGAATTATACCACACCCGTTCCCAAAAATAAAGAGGATTTTACCATTTTCTCCCTGATCTGAAAAATTAAATGTGTCAAGATGGAAAATTGCACGGTTTAAGGAAATTTTCTCTATTTTCTTTCCACTGGGATTATGCTATAATATTGGATATAACAAGAGCGGATGATAAGGAGGCAAGACTTTTTTCTGAATATTTCCCAGCTGCATAAATGCTTTATATATAGATCTATTATTTTATATCCTCTGGCATTTTAGGAAAGGACGTTTTAAATGCTCGCAATAATTTTATTTATTGTCTGTCTGGCGGCATCCTCTATCGGCGCTGTCGCCGGGTATGGCGGCGGTGTTATCATCAAGCCGGTCGTCGATGCGATGAACGTTATGCCCGCTTCGACCATCAGTTTCCTGTCCGGCTGCACCGTATTGGCGATGTCGGTTGTCTCCCTTCTGCGCAGCCGCGGAAACGGCGTTGTCTTGCAGCTGAAAACCACTGCTCCGCTGGCTGTGGGTGCAGCGGCTGGCGGTCTGGTCGGCAAGGCACTGTTGGAAATGGTCAAGCAGCAATCGGATGAAAATATGCTCGGGTTTACTCAGTCGTTTTTCCTGCTGCTGACGACGGTGCTCGTGTTCATCTACACCCTGAAAAAGAATCAGCTGCCTTCCTACCAGCTGCATAACATGCTGGTATGTCTGGGTGTCGGTCTGGTTTTGGGGATTGTATCCTCGTTTATCGGCATCGGCGGCGGCCCGCTGAATATGGCGCTGCTGTTCTTCTGCTTCTCGATGGACGCCAAAACCGCCGCGAAAAATTCCATCTTCATCATCATGTTTTCTCAGGTGGCAAGCCTTGTAAGCGCTTTGATTCAGCAGACTGTCCCTGCTTTCAACTGGCCTGACCTGATTATGATGGCGGCTGGCGGCTGTGTCGGCGCACTTTTGGGCAACTTTATCTCCAAGCGGATCAACAATCAGGCTATCGAAAAGTTGCTGATTGTCCTGATGCTGGTCATCATCGGAATCAATATCTATAATCTTTTCCGTTACGGAATGGCGGTCTTCAACCCCTGAGCCGTCCTATTTTTCCAAAACCGCAAACAATAAAAAACCAGGTGCTTTCCCTTTCGGCACCTGGTTTTTTGTCGATAAAGCAGCGCAGTACCTGCGCTCCCTGTTTGTTGGCAAGCCGCCGCGGTCTGTAGATTGCGCACACCAGCGGCCGAACGATGCGATCAAGTCCGCCCGGACACCGGGCCTAGCTCTCGGTCCGGAAGATAACCCGGATGTTGGTACCTTTGCCCAGTTCGCTCTCCAGCTTGAGGTCGGCGTGATGCTGAGCGACGATGTGCTTGACAATCGAAAGGCCAAGTCCGGTACCGCCTGTCTCTTTGGAACGGCTCTTGTCAACACGGTAAAACCGCTCAAATACCCGTTCCTGATCGGCCTGCGAAATCCCGATGCCGGTATCCTGTACCGACAATACCGCGCGGCCTTTGAGCGGGACAACCGATACACGGACGGCACCGCCTTTATAATTATACCGGATGGCGTTATCGCACAGGTTCGTTATCAGCTCTTCGATCATTCCGCGGTTGGCGCAGATGGTCACCTCGGAACCGGTCAGCGTCAGGGTTACTTCACGGGCTGATGCGTTGACCTGCATCGAATCGACGACCTTCCGGGCAACGGCGTAAAGATTGACCTGCTCGAACAGCACCTCCAAAACCGGGCTGTCCAGTTTGGAAAGCTGGATGATATCGTTAATCAGAGTAATCAGCCGGGTCGCGCTGTCGCGTATCTGCCGGGCGTAATAAGGCACTTCATCCGCCTGGATAATCCCGTTTTCCATCAGCTCGGCATAGCCTGAAATCGAAGTCAGAGGCGTTTTCAGCTCATGGGAAACGTTCGCGGTAAACTCCTGCCGCAGTTCGGAAGTCTTTTTCAGCTCCTGATGCTGGCTGCGGATGGTCGAAATAAACGGCACCAGTTCCGGGTATGGCGATTTATACCCGGGCTTTTCGATATTCTCGCCCATCATTACAATCGGCCGAACCAGACGGTTGGTCAGGTGACGGGTCAGAATCGCCGACAAAAACAGCAGTACAACCAGCAGCGCCAGTACCATCGGTACCGCACTGAGCAAAAACTGCCACAGGCTGATTGCATCCCGCGATACCCGCAGTACCCGTCCATCGTCCAGCAGTACCGCATAATAATAGGTATCCCGGCTGAGGGTGTCGGAATGACGGATAGAGGAACCTTCCCCATCCGCCAGCGCTTTCTGAATCTCCTCACGGGCAAGATGATTCTCCATCCCGCCGGCTTCAACGTCCGAATCAAAAAGCACCGAGCCGTCGCTTTCAATCAGCGTCACCCGCATCTCCTTGACCGATTCACCGGCTGAGGATACATCCTGCTCCCCATTGCCCGCATTGTATACCTCTACAAGCAGCCGGCAGGTGGTCGACAGGTCACCCAGCACCTGGTCACAGAAGCTCCCGTAATAGACCATCGACAGAGTCACCAGCGCAATGCTGATCGCGGTTGTCGCAAGGACCAGCATATACCGGTTGATCTTTCTCTTAATTTCATCCTTCCTTTTCCTCCGGTACTGCCGCCGGCGCTTCGGCGATATATCCGACGCCGCGCATTGTCCGGATCATCGAGGCAGAATCCCCGAGTTTTTTGCGCAGTGACTTGATATGCATATCCAGCGTCCGCGACTCGCTCTCATATCCATCCCATACGCGCTCCATAATCAGGTCACGCGACAGGACTATCCCCTTATTGAGCATCAGCAGATGCAGCAGTTCATATTCTTTCAGCGTCAGCTCGACCGGACGGTCATCAACATATGCCATCCGCTTCTCACCGTCCAGAAATACATTGCCCAGCGTGAGGAACTTGGTCTCCCCTTCGCTGCTCCGGCGCAGCAGCGCCTTGACACGGGCAATCATCTCCATAACGCCAAACGGCTTGGCGATATAATCGTCTGCACCCGAGTCAAAACCGCGTACCTTATCGATTTCCTCCCCTTTGGCGGTGACCAGAATCACCGGCAGCCGCCGGGTGTCCGCTCTGCGGCGGAGATTTTGCAGAATCGATATGCCGTCCTCGTCCGGAAGCATGATATCCAGCATGACCAGGCTGGGCAGCCGGTCGGCCATCGCTGCATAAAACTCCCGTGCAGTCTCATAACCCTGTACACGGTAACCGCTGTTTTTCAGGGCAAGCATCTCAATCTCACGGATATTCCGATCGTCTTCCACAATGTAAATCGTCTGCATAGTGTGTTCCTTTCCATTCCGCACCCATCGGTGCGGTCTGCATACATATGACAAAAGGGCGGTGCTTTAAGCTCCGCCCTCATTGACCGAATTGACTTTAGCGCCCTGTTGACAATTATATCACAGCCCGGACGCTCAGGCAAGATGATAAGCGGCGGCAAATTTATCTTTCTGGCGGTCAAATTCTTCGCTCTTGCGTTTGACCCCCTGGAGATACTCGTGGGTATCGTATTCGCCTTTGTGGACCTGAATCTGACAGACCGCCAGGTTGGAGCAATGGTCGGCAATCCGCTCATAACAGGTCGAGATATCCGACAGGACAAAGCCCATCTCAATGGTACATTCGCCGTTTTTCAGCCGCTCTACATGATTCTGTTTGATCTGTGCGTTCAGATCGTCAATCACCTGCTCCAGCGGCTCTACTGTCTCGGCAAGCCCGATATCCTCTGTCTCAAACACCTGGCTGGTACGGGTGACGATATCCCGCAATGCATCCGAGAAGACAAGCATCTCTTTACGCGCCGACTCGGAAAATTCCAGACCTTTGTCGGAAATCTCCTTGGCGGAACGGGCAAGCTCGACTGAGTGGTCGCTCATCCGCTCGATATCGCCGATGGAGTGAAGAAGAATCGATATCTTCTGGGAATCCTGCTGAGAAAGTTCGTATTTGGAGAGCTTGACAAGATAGGTGCCAAGTTTGTCTTCGTAGTTGTCAACCTTCTGTTCGAGTGCTTCAATCTCCTGTTCGGAGGTTTCGTCGTACTTGCCGACAATCAGGTCAAAGGCACGGAGCAATCCGGTTTTGCAGATTTCGCACATGCGGTTGGTGACCTGCATTGCCTGTTCCAGTGCGTATGCAGGAGTCGACAGGAAACGGTCGTCCAGTGCCTGGAATTCGCTGACGGTTTCGACCTGCTCGTTGTCGCGGATGGTCATCATCGCCATCTTTTCGAGTACCTTGCCAAACGGCAGCAGTACGAGGGTTGCCAGTACGTTAAAGGTGGTATGGATGACGGCAATGCCGGCAGCGGTCGCAGACTGCGACAGGAATTCAAAGTGCACGAACTGGTTGATCGAGTAAAAGACAATCATGAACAGCGTCGTACCGACGACGTTGAAGTAAAGGTGAATCAATGCGGCACGGCGTGCGTTCTTGGATGCACCTGCCGAGGAAATCAGCGCAGTGACACAGGTACCGATGTTCTGACCCATGATGATCGGCAATGCCGTACCAAAGCTGATCGCATCGGTGACGCACAGTGCCTGCAAAATACCGACCGAAGCGGACGAAGACTGGATAATCGCAGTCAGAATCGTACCAGCCAGCAGGCCGAGAATCGGATGAGAGAACATGGTCAGAATGCTGGTAAATTCGGGGACGTCAGCCAGCGGTTTGACTGCCGCGCTCATCGTCTCCATACCGGTCATCAGAACCGCAAACCCGAGGAAAACCTGTCCGAGGTCACGACGGCGTTCGTTCTTGCAGAACATCAGGTAGACAATACCGATTGCCGCAAGTACCGGCGAGAAGGACGAGGGTTTGCACAGCTGAATAAAGAAGTTGTCGCTCGAAATCGCGGTCAGCGACAGCAGCCAGGAGGTAATGGTCGTGCCGATGTTCGCACCCATGATGACGCCTACCGCCTGGGAAAGGCGCATGATGCCGGAGTTTACAAAGCCGACTACCATAACCGTGGTGGCCGAAGACGACTGAATGACCGCCGTGACACCGGCACCAAGCAGAACCGCTTTAATCGGATTGCTGGTCAATTTTTCCAGAATCCGCTCGAGTTTGCCGCCGGAAGCCTTGGTCAGGCCTTCCCCCATGACGTTCATACCATAAAGGAACAGCGCTAGACCGCCTACCAGTGTCAGAAAATTGAAGATACTCATACACAATCCTCACTTTACACATTGTTTCCAAATTCTTTACATTTGCTGGACTCAGAATAATGCAGCCAGGTAAACAAAAAGAATATGTAATGTAAGGTTTATGTAAAATTTCGATGATTATCCTGTCGTTTGCTGCCGTTTCGCAGTTTTTTAAGTCGAACCCGGGCGGCTTCAGCTTAAATGATAGGCCAAAGCGAATTTTTCCTTCTCGCGGTCAAATACTTCGTTTTTCTGCTTGACAGCCTGCAAATACTCATGTGTGTCGTATTCGCCCTTGTGCACCTGTATCTGGCAGACTGCCAGGTTGGAGCAGTGGTCGGCAAGCCGTTCATAACAGGTGGAAATATCCGACAGGACAAATCCCATTTCTATTGTACATTCGCCATTTTTCAGGCGTTCAACGTGATTTTGCTTGATCTGAGCGTTCAGATCGTCAATGACCTGTTCCAGCGGTTCAACCGTCCGGGCAAGTGCGACGTCTTCCTTCTCAAATACTTCGCTGGTTCGGGTGACTATATCCCGCAGTGCATCGGTGAAAACCTGCATCTCATTGCGTGCTGAACCGGAGAAGGTCATCCCCTTTTCATCCATCTCACGCGCTGATCGGGCAAGTTCGACAGAATGGTCACTCATCCGTTCGATATCGCCGATGGAATGAAGCAGAATTGAAATCTTGCGGGAATCTTCCTGTGAAAGCTCGTACTTGGAGAGCTTGACAAGATAGGTGCCCAGTTTGTCTTCAAAATGGTCAACCTTCTGTTCCAGCGCTTCAATCTTCTGTTCGCTCGATTCATCGTATTTGCCGATGACCAGATCAAATGCTTCCAGAAGTCCAGTCTTGCAGATTTCGCACATCCGGTTGGTTACCTGCATCGCCCGCTCAATTGCATAGGCAGGATTGGAGAGGAACCGGTCGTCCAGCGTCTGAAATTCGGAAACCGTTTCCAGCTGGTCATCATCCCGGATGGTCATGCAGGACAGCTTGACAAGCAGGTTGCCAAACGGGAACAGAACGATCGTCGCCGCTACATTAAACAGCGAATGGATGACCGAAATGCCAAAGGCGTTGGCCGGCATATCCAGAAAAGCAAAATCAACAAAAGCATCGGCTGTGTAAAACAGTACCATAAAGAGTACCGTTCCGATTACATTAAAATAGAGGTGAATCAGAGCAGTACGCCGCGCGTTCTTGGAAGCGCCTACCGAAGACAGCAGCGCCGTAACGCAGGTACCAATGTTCTGACCCATGATGATCGGAAGTGCCGTCGAGTAGGTAATCGCATCGGTGACGCAAAGCGCCTGCAAAATACCAATCGATGCTGCCGAAGACTGGATGATACCCGTCAGCAGTGCGCCGCATAGCATACCAAGAATCGGGTTGCTGAACAAAGTGAGGATGCCAGTAAATTCAGGTACGTTCGCAAGCGGTGCAACTGCGACGCTCATCATCGACATACCGGTCATCAGGATGGTGAATCCGAGGAAGACATCGCCGAGATGCTTCTTTTTCTCGTTTTTGTAGAACATGATGTAGACGATGCCGATTGCAGCCAGTATCGGCGCAAACGACGTCGGCTTGAGCATCTGAATCAGGAAATTGTCGCTGGAGATGCTGGTCATCGCCAGTAACCATGAGGTAATGGTCGTGCCGATGTTGGCACCCATGATGATGCCGACCGCCTGGGTCAGCTTCATGATGCCGGAGTTTACAAAACCGACAACCATGACTGTCGTCGCGGAAGACGACTGGACGACTGCCGTGACAATCGCTCCGAACAACAGGCCTTTGAACGGATTGCCGGCAAATTTCTCGAGGATTGCTTCCAATTTGCCCCCGGAAGTCTTGGTCAGACCGTTGCCCATGACGTTCATTCCATATAATGTCAGTGCAAGTCCGCCTAAGAGGGTCAGGAAATTGAAGATAGTCATACAAAGTCCTCACTTTACATTCAGTTTGCATTATTTTTACATTCCTGAATTCAGGATAGGGGTTGAATATAAAGTGAGGCGATATGTAATGTAAATTCTATGTAAAATTGCCTGTTTTTGCGATTATTCGACCTGATTTGCGAGCTTGTGCATCTGTGCGTTTACTGCATCGGCCGATTTGTGGTTGCCGGTGATGGAGAAAAGTACCCACTCGGCAATGTTGGTCGCATGGTCGCCGATTCGCTCAAAGTACTTGGCAACCATCAGCAGGTCAGATGCCTGAGAACCATTGTTCGGGTTCTGGCGAATCAGTTCGATCAGATCGGACTTGACCTGTAAAAACAGCTCGTCAACCTGGTCGTCACGGGTGATGACGCTGCTGGCACGTTCCATATCCTTATCGACAAACGCCTGCATACAGTCAAGAATCATGCCGCTGGTCTTCTTCGCCATTTGCTCGATCTTGCCGAGGTGGCTGATGTAGGACTCGGTTGAAAGGTGAATCGCAATCTCTGAAATGTCGACTGCGTGGTCCCCTACTCTCTCCATGTCGGTAATCATCTTCAGGGCTGCCGAAATCTGACGCAGGTCTCGAGCTACCGGCTGCTGGGAAAGCAACAGCTTCAGGCAGAGACTCTCGATTTCCCGTTCCTTCTGGTCGATCTCTTCGTCAAATGCGATGGCTTCCTTTGCCTTCTCAACGTCCTGGCTCAGAAGCGCGTTGATGGCAAACCCGATTGCATGGGATATCTGCACGCCCATCGCAATCATCTCATTGTTCAGCTGAATCAGCTGGCGGTCAAATCTGTTGCGCATATTCTTTTACCTGCCTTATTATGAGGTCATGTTTTTTATTTTATTTTAGGTTTACAGCCTGCTCCAACCGAGTATGATTTGCACAGTCAGCACACTCGCTGGTACGTTAGCGAACAATACGTTGCATAGTACTGGTCGGCAGATTGTAAGGGGCAGCCCTCTCTTGCAGGGCATGCCCCTCTTTGGAAAACAGTCCACCGGACTGTTTTCCAAATTCACCCTATGCGGAGCGCACTGCGTATGGAGATTTCGCCATCTGCGGATGGCGACCAGGGGCTCTGCCCACTGGACCCCGCAAGCCTTTGAAAAGGCTTGACCTAAACTTTTTGTCATTATCGTACCCACATTGTGCGTGACTTTGGCACTCGCTCTGCGCTCGCGTGAACAGATGGGCAAAGTGTGCGCACAATCTTTTTACGTCCGAGCGTGGAAGCAACTTTGGGTTGCTGAGCACTGGAGGCGGGAACGAGTCCCGGCAAACTGGGAGCACAGGCACTGTGCCGCGTTCAGTAGGGTTGTTTCTTTCGCAATCGAGCGGATTGCGAAGCAGGAGCGACCGTCGCGAACAAGTCCGCGGCGACACGCCGCTTAGCCGAAGCGGCCGGTGATGTAGTCTTCGGTACGCTTGTCGGCCGGTACCGAGAACAGCCGTTCAGTGGGGCCGGATTCGATGATCTCACCAAGCAGGAAGAAAACCGTTTCATCCGATACACGGGTTGCCTGCTGCATGTTGTGGGTGACCATGACAATCGTATAATCCTTTTTCAGCTCAAGTACCAGGTCCTCAATCTTGCTGGTCGAAATCGGGTCCAGTGCAGAGGTCGGTTCGTCCATCAGAAGAACTTCCGGTTCAACTGCAAGTGCACGTGCAATGCACAGACGCTGCTGCTGACCACCAGAAAGCCCCAATGCACTCTTGTCCAGACGGTCTTTCAGCTCATCCCAGATGGCTGCACCACGGAGCGACTTCTCGACAATCTCGTCCAGCTGTTTTCTGGAACGGATACCGTGGGTACGCGGACCATATGCAACGTTGTCATAAACACTCATCGGGAACGGATTCGGTTTCTGGAAAACCATACCGACACGACGACGCAGGAGGTTAACGTCCATATCGCCGTAGATGTCTTCCCCATCAAGGAGAATGTTTCCGGTGATCTTGCAGCCTTCAACCAGGTCATTCATACGGTTGAGGCTCTTTAAAAAGGTAGATTTGCCGCATCCGGACGGGCCGATGAATGCAGTGATCTTATTAGCCTGAATATCCAGTGATACATCTTTGAGGGCGTGGAAATCGCCGTAGTAAAGATTCATGTTGCTGATGGTAAATTTATCCATAACTGACTCCTTCTTTTGTTGCCTTATGATGCGTTAATCAGCCTTTTTTCAGCTTGCCCGCAATCAGGCCGGAAACTCCGTTGAGCAGCAGCACCAGTACCAGCAGCACGACCGCAACGGCATAGGCCTTGTTGATATAAAGCCCTTCATTCGCAAGCAGGTACATATGTACCGCAAGGGTACGGCCGGAACTGGTCAGGCTGGTCGCAATATCGCCGACGGTACCGGCGGTAAAGATCAGCGCCGCAGTCTCACCGACAATTCGGCCAATACTCAGGATGACACCCGAAAGGATGCCGGGAACTGCTGAGGGCAGTACCAGCTTGAAAATGGTACGGCATTTTCCGGCACCAAGTCCGTAGCTGCCTTCACGGTAGCTGTCCGGAACTGCCAGCAATGCTTCTTCGGTGGTACGCATGACCAGCGGCAGAATCATAATCGCAAGGGTCAGGCCGCCAGACAGGATAGAATAACCCATCTTGATAGCGACGTTAAAGCAGAGGTATCCAAACAGACCGTAGATGATCGACGGGATACCTGAAAGGGTCTCGGTGGTCAGACGGATAATCGTTACCAGACGATTGCCCTTTTTGGCGTACTCGACCAGGTAGATTGCCGAACCGATTCCGAACGGTACCGCAATTACCAGCGCAACCAGAACCATCTGCACTGTGTTAAGCATCGCAGGCAGCATCGACTGGTTATCGGTTGTATATGTAAGGGAAAACATGTCAGGGGTCAGGTTCGGGATACCTTTAATCAGTACCCAGATAATCAGCGCGGCAAGTGCGCCGACGGTTACGACCGCTGCAAGTACCGTCAGAATAAATACCAGCAGTGAGCCGGGATGACGGCTGTAGTTTTTCATCTTCTGGGCGGTCGAAGTGCGGTTGATCGCATTGACTGATACAACAGTCTGTTCCATCTTATTCTTTCTCTCCTTCCGCTCAGCTTTGTTTCTCCGAACGGTGCTTGAGCAGTGAGAAGCAGACGTTCAGAATCAGAATGAATACAAACAGGACAACACCCGTCGCAATCAGTGCCTGACGGTGCAGACCGGATGCGTAACCCATCTCGATAACGATGTTCGCGGTCAGGGTACGTACGCCGTCGAAAATGCTGTCGGGTACACGCGGCTGGTTGCCGGCAATCATAATGACTGCCATCGTCTCACCGATTGCACGTCCGACGCCAAGGACGATACCTGCCATGATACCGGATTTTGCTGCCGGGAATACTGCACAGTAGACGCTCCGTTCATGGGTTGCACCCAGTGCAAGACTCGCTTCATAGTAGCTCTCGGGAACCGCACGCAGCGAAGATTCGGTAACTTCGACAATCGTCGGCAGAATCATCAGGCCAAGCAGAATGGATGCGGTCAGCATCGAGTAGCTGTCACCCTGGAATTTCTCGGCCAGAGGACGGATCATCGGAACAATTACGCACATTCCGAAAAAGCCATATACAACCGAGGGAATACCTGCCATCAGCGATACCGCAGGCTTGACAATCCGGTAAATTCCTTTCGGGCAGAACCGCGCCAGGAATACCGCGGTCAGCAGTCCAATCGGCACGCCGATCACCAGTGCGCCGGCGGTGACGTAGATACTGCCCAGAATCATCGGCAGAATTCCGTAGATGTTATTGCCCGGCTTCCAGTTGACGCCGCTCAAAAACTTGAACAGGCCAATCTCGCCCATTGCCGGGATTCCGTTGGCAAACAGGAAAAAGCAGATCAGCAGTACGGCGATAATCGAAAAACATGCCGCAATCAGGAAAAGCAGCTTCATCACTTTTTCCAGCAGATGGCCTTTTCCTGTTCCGCTCTTGTGATGGGTTGGTGCAGCAGCAGACTGCATATTTTTTACACTCCTTTATACGCGTCGGGTTCCGGCTGTGGGTATCACGCCTGCTCCCGTTTTGTGAATCGTCCCGGATATGAGGAAAGCGACTGCTTATTTACAGCCGCTTTCCTTCCCCGGTTTACACCGTAAGGTTTATCAGCCGACCAGGCTGCTCCAGTCGGTGGTGTTGCCGACGTATACGTTCATGATCTGGTCAACAGACAGGCTGTCAACAGGGCAGTCAAGGTTGACGATGACTGCGATACCGTCTTTTGCGATCTCAGTTGCGGTGACGCCGGTCTCGGTATCTTTCAGTGCACGGGATGCCATACCGATGTCGCAGGTGCCTTCCATTGCGGAGGTTACGCCGGTGGTGGAGTCAGAGGTCTGAATCTCTACGGTTGCGCCGGTGTTGACTGCTTCGTAAGCCTCAGCAAGTTTCTCCATGACGGGAGAGACAGAGGAAGAACCGGAAACGGTGATCTTGCCTTCAGCGCCGTTGGTCTCGAAGGTGCCGGAGGAAACGGAGATGTATCCTTCGTCAGAGATGATTGCCTGGCCGTCGTCGCTCATGATGTAGTTGTAGAAGTCCTGTGCGACATCAGAAAGAGTATCGCCGGTTACAATGTTGAACGGACGGGATACGGTGTAGTCGCCGCTGATGATGTTGTCGACAGTTGCGTCAACGCCATCGATCTGAAGTGCTTTGACAGAATCGTCCAGAGAACCGAGCGAGATGTAACCAATCGAGTAGAGGTCGCCAGCTACGGTGGTCATCATAACTGCGGTGGAGTTGGTGATCTGAGCGTCAACGGTGGTCATATCCATCTTTTCGCCAGCGTCGTTTTTCTGTTCGATGCCCATCAGCTCGATGAACGCGCCGCGGGTACCGGAACCATCTTCACGGGATACGACGTTGATCTTGTGGGAAGCATCAAAGTCAGAACCGGTTTCAGCAGTGGACTCTTCGGTGGAAGCAGACTCGGAAGCAGCTTCGGAAGAAGAGCTTTCGGTGGAAGAGGTGGAGCTGGTGGAAGAAGTGGAAGTGCTGGAAGTATCAGAGGTACCGCCGCAGGAAGCAAAAGAAACAGCAGCCATTGCAGCACAGATAGAAGCAAGAATCAGTTTTTTCATAGGAGATTTTCCTTTCTTTACAGGTGCTTTCTGCACCTTTGCGTTTTTGTCTTTTCTTTCGTTCGACAAGGCTATAATAAAATTCGCGCGTAAACTCTAATAGTTCGGTTATGTAAATTCTGCGCAAAAGATTTGCAAATATGGGATATTGGTTTATTTGTCTGCTTTTCATAAACGAACCGGATATTTTTAGTGCTTTTTGACAACATACCGGCAATAAAACAGCCGGCCTTGCGATTTACCCGCAAACCCGGCCGTCTCTTTTCACTTTACATTCAGGGCAGATTCCCCTATTATATTAGCTTCATCAGCAGATGAATGACCAGTGCCAGACTAAACATAATGAGAAATCCGCCGATCATCCAGCCCAATCCTTTAGAATAACCGGCTGGTGTAATCTCGCCCATCGCGTCCAGTTTTTTGATAATCGGGTGCAGCCGCCAGAAATAGGTCGCAATCGATAAGATCATCGCGACTACCGCCCAGATGCGCACCTGTTCATTTCCAGCCAGCAGCACAACAACCAGCAGTACCAGAAATATCAGTTTGACGCCTGCCACCCAGTTGACCAGATAGGATGCAAACAGCTTTTGCGGTTCATCCTCAGTCTGGTGAAAGGGATTGAAGACACCGACGCCATTGCCAAGCCTGCTGCCCGGAAAAAAGTAGAGAATGATGACGTTGGCAGTCTCCATACATATAAATATCAGGATTGCTATCGATAAAACGTCCATCTCGTTTACCCTTTCCGGTTTATACCAGCCGCTCCGGGAAGCCATCTGGCAGACGGATATCCTCCATCGGTATCTTTTTCCAGTCAAACAGCGGGATCAGTTCTTTTGCGGTCATCGTCCGGTACTCCTCTGTCAGACCGGCAATATGACCCAGCATCCCGACTACCTCTTCCGGTCGGTACCGCTTGGACAATGTTTCGATATCCAAATCACCGTCCCGTTTGGAGAGACGCCGTCCATCTGATGCTGTCAAAAGTGGTATATGCCCGTACCGCGGCGGCGCAAACCCGAAAAGCTCGTGCAGCCATATCTGACGCGGTGAGGACGACAATAAATCATTGCCGCGCACGACCTCGGTGACACCCATCAGCCCATCATCCAGCGCTGCCGCCAGCTGGTAGGCATAAACGCCGTCCGCACGGCGGATAATAAAGTCGCCGCATTCTTCCGAAAGGTTTTCGGTGTAATCCCCATAGTGGAGATCACAAAAGCTGACTTCCCTGTCCGGAACTTGCAGCCGCCATGCCGGAAGACGGGTTTTGGATTTCTCCGCAATCTCCTCTGCGCTTAAATTCCGGCAGGTCCCCTGATAAATAAACCGCCCGTCACTCCGATGAGGAGCCGAGGCGGCATGCAGCTGCGCACGGGAACAAAAACAGGGATAAACCAGTCCCATCTCACGCAGCTGCTCAAAATATTCGGTATAAATTTCACTCCGGCGGCTCTGGCACCATGCATGATCGTCGGCATCGACACCGCCTGCGTCCCAGTCTAACCCCAGCCAGTGCAGCTCGGCTTCGATATCCCGCATGTATTCCCAGCTGCTCCGCTCAGGGTCGAGGTCTTCCACCCGTAAGATCACGCTGCCGCCCTGGCTTCTCGCAGAAAGCCAGGCAATCAGGCAGCTCAAAGCGTTCCCCAGGTGCATCCGTCCGCTCGGCGTCGGCGCAAACCGCCCGATTACCTGTGACATTCCTTTTTACGCTCCTTCTGGTTACTTCTCAGCAGGTTTAATCTCCGGCTGCTCGACAAAAAGGGTCTGGGTCGGGTAAGCAAACTCGGCACCAAGATTCTCGCAGAGTTCCATAATCTTGAAGTTCAGCGCTTCTTTTACTTCATTATATTCCGCAAGGGTCGTGCGGTCGATGAAATAGTTGACGGTAATGTCCAGCGACGATGCGCCAAATCCTGCAAAGGTGACGACCGGCGGCGTGCTGACCGCTTCCTCATCCTCAAGCAGCTTGCGGATACCGTCCAGCACTGCCTGCAAAGTCTCACGCGAGGTCTGATAGGTCAGGCCAAGGGTCATTTCTACCTTGCGCTTGTTCATCCGCGACCAGTTGATAATCTCGGAGGAAGAAATCGACGAGTTCGGCACGACAATTACCGCATCTTTAAAGGTACGGATTCTGGTCGAACGAAGCGAGATGTCCTCGACTACGCCCTCAACGCTCGTCGTCTGAATCCAGTCGCCGACCGCAAAAGGCTTATCTGCCAGAATTACCAGTCCGCCAAACAGGTTTCCTGCCGTGTCCTGTGCTGCCAGTGCAACCGTCAGACCGGTAATGCCCAGGCCGGTAATCAGGCCGGTAATGTCAAAATCAAACGCATCCAGCACCATGACCGCTGCCAGTACAACAATCAGTACCTTGACGATATTGGACAGGAAGGTCACAATCGTCTTATCGAGTACCGAGTCGCCGCCCTTGAGCATCGTAATCACCGGTGAAGCCGCACCCAGCAGGCCCCATGCCAGCATGACAATCACCAGGCTGCGGAAAACCGTTGTAACAAATGTGAGCAGCGCTGCCAGTCCAAATCTTTGCAGCAGGATATGCAGTGCAATATACCCGCCGGTCGATGCGACCAGCACTACCAGCGGTTTTGTAAAACCGTCCAGAATCTCATCCATATGCGGAATACGGCTGCAAATCTTCTTCATAAACGTCAGAAAACAGCTGACAATCTTCCGCCTGAGCATAAACAGCACGCCGAAAATAATCAGCGCAATCAAAATCGAAATTACCTGCGGTAAAATCCAATCGGAAAAACTGATAAAAAAGTCCGCGATTGCATAAGTCAACCGGTTCATCTTTCAATCCCTCTTTCTGCCGCCAACGGCACGTATTATCCTATTTATTATACCGTGCCCTCTCATTTTTTTCAATACCCTTTTCCAAATATCCCCGCGATTTTCACCCATATTTCCGGGGATACTCACGAGGTGGGAACTGGCCATATAAAATGGAGGTATCAGATGATGTCTGAAAAATGCAAGAAAGATAAGCCGCGTTGC
>DVLW01000014.1 GCA_018715285.1 Candidatus Faecivivens stercoripullorum
TGGAACGAATAAGTCCCCGCTTTTGCGGGGCGCTCCTTCAACGTATTTTGATTCACGGTAATCCTCCTCAAATCCGCCGGGCATACCTCACCGGCTGATTTTCATACATTCCAAGTATAGCACAATTACTGTTAAATGCAAATGAAGCATTGGTAAATTTACAATGGTATAATTATAAAGTCGGACGTATTGACAGTATTATTGGATTTATTTACACAATCAGGTACCGGCAGGCTGAAAAGTGCCATAGTAAAACAGAAATATTTTCGGATAACGGTATGATTTTCGATTAACGTTTTGGAAAATCAGTTGAGTCGGGCGATGGGGTTGCGGCAAAATTGCCGTTCTGTTATAATATAGAAAATAGTATATTTGCCGGGTTTGGCAGATGAATGGGGGAAAGAAAATGATCGTTGGCCGGGTTTCACGGTGGGTACAATGGCTGATTTCGGCGGCAGTGCTGCTGATCGGCGCTGCGGCAGCTGCGGCGGCTGTCTTTTTTACCCATCCATATTCGGCGTTGCGCAGCGGGCTGATAATCACAATTATTATACTGACGGCTGCCGGAGTTGTATATTCCGGCTTTTTCCGGCGCAGCTGCCGTTTTCGGCTGACGAATGAATATATTGAATTCCAGAGCGGGATACTGTATCAGATTACCCGTCGAATCAGACGCTCCTCCATTATGGCAGTGACTGAAGTGCGACTGCCGTTTCCGATGCCGGGTATTTCCAGTCTGCTGATTTCAGCGATGGGCGGCAGTATGCTGCTGCCGCTGCTTAAAGTGGAGGATGTAAGTCAGATTTTGCAGGTACTGCTGCCGGAGCAGCAGGATGAGGGGATGGCTGAGCAGGGAAATGTTTGATATCAATAAGTATTCCCGCCAGCACCCGCTGGCAATCATCGATGGATTTAAACGGTATATTGCACTGCTGCTTGTCCCGTTGGTACGTTCGCTTTTGTTGTTTACCGGTGACCCGTATAGTTGGCTCAGAGGTGTCTGGCTGGACGTTTTGGTACTGGCAGCGATGGTACTGGCGGGACTTTTGCGGTGGATGTATACCGGGCTGTCGGTCAAAAGTGGTGAAATTGAGAGCTGCTGCGGGGTACTGCTGCCAAAAAGAAGGCATATTCTTTTTTGTAATGTCTCGTCGGTAACGGTAGAACACACCTGGTATTTTAAGCCGGTAAAGGCAGTTCGGGTCCGTATCGAGACTGACGCGGGAAACAGGCGTGCACCGGATGTTAAAATGCTGCTTCGCCGGGAAGACGCCGATCATCTGTGCAGCTGCCTGTCAGCACAGCTGGTCCGGAGGCCGGTCATGGTGCGCAGATATGAACCCAGAGGCTGGTATGTAGGAATTCTGTCGCTGATTACGTCCGATTCAATCGGTGGCGCGGTGTTTGCGGCGACACTGATTTCCCAGAGCGGTAAACTGCTGGGACAGGAAGCGGAAGATCGGCTGATTACCTCACTGACCAAATTGATGCGTTTGGTAGCTTTCTGGCTGCCGCCGGCTGCTGCGGTGATTGCGGGTGTGCTGCTGGGCGGATGGCTGATTGATTTTGTACTCAATTTGATTCGCCATCTTGGCTTTCGGGCGGTCAGACGCGGTGGTGAACTGTATATCCGATGTGGAATTGTAACAGTCAGAGAATATCTGCTGTCGGCTGGACGGGTGAATTTTTTGCAGTTGCGGCAGAGTATCCTGACAAAGATTTTTGGTTATTACGCTGGAATGGTCAGCTGTACCGGATATGGCAAGGGAAAAAATGAGCAGTCGGTTTTGCTGCCGGCTGTTGGACGGGATGATCTGCGCAGAAGTTTGTCATTGATTTTGCCGGAACTTCGTCCGGCACCTAACCGCTGGCATCCTCCGTTAAGAACCTTATGGCGGATTATCTGGCCGGATGTTCTGCTTAATGGGGTGCTGCTGATCTGCTGGCGTGCGGTATGGCGGTGGTTGCCCAGTCTCAGGGAACTGGTTCTGTTTCTGGGAATGATGATGGTATTGCCAGCGGCATGGCATCTGCTGGTCAGACTGTGGTCCTTTTTCCATACTGGGATCGGCCGCAGACAGGATACATTTACTTTCCGCGCGACAAAAGGGTACCGGCTGTTTACCATTGTATGCCGGGCTGATAAGGTTGATAAAATTGTCATTACACGCAGTATCTTTCAGCGTCAGGGAAAATGTGCTGATCTGCAAATCTGGCTGCGGTCGGAACGGCGTACCCGTATTCGGGTGGGGAATCTGTCGATAGAAGATGTAGAGGCGTTTTTGGCAGAGTTTGAGGAAGCATGTCAGGAGCTTGAATTGAATCCTCACATTGAAGATTTGGAGGATTTGAGTTAAATCATTCTTTTTTTTCATGGAAAAAGAACATCCGGTTTTTAAAAAACTGTTGCAAAATCTGTGAAAAGACGGTATAATAATGATATCAATGGGATAGGTGTACCCTTATGTACCTTTTCCCATCATAATACTGACTGTGGAGGGGTGTTTGTGGAGTTTACACACTACAGCGTGCTGCTCCGGGAATGCCTGGAAGGTCTCCGCATCCGTCCGGATGGCAGATATGTCGACGGAACAGCGGGCGGTGCCGGACACAGCCGGGAAATCGCCGCAAGGCTGACCGGAGGCAGACTTTACGCGCTGGATCAGGATCCGGATGCAGTAAAGGTTGCGTCTGAACGGCTCGCGCCGTTTGCTCAGGCAGAGGTTATTCAGACCAATTTCTGCCAGATGAAGACGGTGCTGGAGTCAAAAGGTGCGCTTCCGGTTGATGGTGTCCTTTTGGATCTGGGAGTATCGTCCTGGCAGCTGGACAATCCGTCCCGCGGTTTCTCCTACAGGGAGGATGCGCCGCTGGATATGCGGATGTCTCAGTCGGGCACGACGGCAGCTGAGCTGATTGCCAGCCTGCCGGAAAGCGAAATCGCAAGAATTTTATGGGAATACGGGGAAGAACGGTATGCCCGTTCAATCGCCCGCAACATCGTCCGTGCCAGGGAAAAGGCACCGGTCGAAACAACCTTGCAGCTGGTCGAGATCGTCAAGTCTTCGATGCCGGCCGCTGCCAAACGGGATAAGAATCCCTGCAAGCGTACTTTTCAGGCGTTGAGAATCGCGGTCAATTCCGAACTGGATGTGCTGTCTCAGGGAATTGACGCAGCGTTTGATTGCCTTTCAGAAGGTGGAAGGCTGGTTATCATCACGTTCCATTCGCTGGAAGACAGGATGGTAAAACAAAAATTTGCTCAGTTGGCTACAGGCTGTATCTGTCCGCCAGAATTTCCGGTATGTGTCTGCGGACGCACGCCGGCCGCCAAACTGGTCAATAAAAAGCCGATTCTGCCCAGCAGCAGTGAACTGGCAGAGAATCATCGTTCAGCCAGTGCCAAGCTGCGGATTCTGGAAAAGATTCACGCTCGCAATGACTAATTCCTCAAAGGAGTAATGCTTCCATGCAAAGCAATCTCGCATCAAAAAGAGAATATAATTTTGAACAGTTTGAAGGACCTTCCCATGCGCCGGCGATAGAACGCCTGCCGAAACGGGAACGGGTTGTACATCCGGCAAGGATTTTATCGTCGGCGCTCGTCATTCTGGCGATCGTTTTTGCGGCACTTTACGGACGGGTATATCTCGCCCAGCTGAATGTCGACATCAACGAGGCGACCGATTACCTGAGTGAACTGACCAGTGAAAAGGTCCGTATGGAGGCGGAGCTGGACGGCCAGATGTCTCTGGCACAGGTCGAGGAGATCGCAACTGAAGAACTGGGTATGGTCAAGCCTGACAACTCACAGGTTACTTACCTGAAGGTGGAACAGGAAAATGTCATCCAGACACCGGAAAAAAGC
>DVLW01000002.1 GCA_018715285.1 Candidatus Faecivivens stercoripullorum
GCCCTGCAAAAATTCAGGGGTATGGTAATCATCACGGTAAACCAGCAGCTGCCATTCCGGCAGAAAATCACCGGTTACCGCACGGGCATTCTTGCCCCTGCCGACATAGAGAATACCCTTTTGGGTTTCAACCTCAAAGCGGTAGAAATAAAGCCCAGCTTCCTCGATTGTAAACTTGACCTCGTAGGTCGTAGAATGAAATGAAGAAGAAACCTGCGAAAACAAAATCTTGCGCTGAGACTCAGGGTCGGTTACATTGCTGTAAAATTTATCCTCAGTAACCGTCATATCGCTGAGGCCATCCTTTCGCAGGATGATATACATCCGCTGCGGACGAACAGATTTTACGACCGATACCCGCAGGGTAATTTCGGTACCGGTACTGACCGCGCCAAACGGCCGTTTACAGGCAAGATCCCAGGCATCGAAACGAATTGTCACATCCAAAAGAGGACATCCTTTCCATCCGGCGGAAATCCGCCGTTTTTTATATATATACAAAACAAGTCAGACCAGCGGCTGTCAAAAACGTCCACCTATCACCTATATTATATCAGGAAACAGGTGGTCTGTATACACCCGCTAAAAATTTTTTCCATGCAAACTGGCTGTTCTGTCTAAAAATCAATCGATATTTACAGGCTGTACAACCTGCCAAACTTTTCTTCCAGATAATCGCACAGATATCCGGCTTTCAACGGTTCACCCGTCATCTTATCCAGCAGCTGCTCATTGGTATAGATCTGTCCATATCGGTACCAGTTTTCGGTCAGCCACTGACGGATGGGGTCAAATTCTCCACGGCGTACCAGATCGTCAAAATCTGGCATCTGCTTCCGCAGATGGGCCGCAATCTGAGCACTGTAGAGATTTCCAAGGGTATACGACTGGAAATACCCGAACATTCCGGCCGGCCAGTGCATATCCTGAGCCCAGCCTTCTGCCGGTTTCTGCGGACGGACGCCGAGGTACTCCTGCGACAGTGCGTCCCAGGCATCATCTAGATCATCCACCGACAGGCTGCCATCAAACAACTGCTTTTCCAGTTCAAAGCGCATCATGATATGCAGGTTATAGCTCAGTTCGTCGGCGTAAATCCGCACCGGTCCCGGTTTGACCAGGTTGACCGCCTGCCAGAACATTTCCGGCGTCACCCCATCAATGCCGGTTTCCCGGATAAACACAGGCGCCGCAAACTCCCAAAACGGCAGACTGCGCCCGATGATATTTTCCCAGAACCGGGAACTGCTCTCATGCATCGCGCCGTGACTGCCAGAACCGACCAGCAGATCAGTAAGCTCGGGGTCGACATTCATTTCATACAGTCCATGACCGCCCTCATGCATTGCCGAAATGGTTCCTTTCAGCAGGTTATCCTCATAAAAGTGATCGGTAAACCGAACGTCCCAGCGGTTAACGCCATAGGTACAGGGGTGTTCCCCACTGCCCACAATGCCATACCGGGAACTGTATCCGATCTTTTCCAGCAGCTGCCAGGCAATCCTGCGCTGTACCGTTTCCGGACATCCGGACGCAACAAAACCGGTATCCGGCATATATCCGCTTTCAGTAATCTTTCTGAGCAGCGGAACCGTACGTCTGCGAATTTCATCAAACAGTATCGTCAGTTTTTCAACCGTCATACCGGCATCTGTCTCATCAATAATCGGGTCGAGCGGATGGGCAGGTGCCTGCCTGTTCTGGGCAGCAACGCGGCATTCTGCAACCTCTTTTTGCAGTGCAATGATGCGGGCTAGGTTCTTTCTCAGCTGCCCGTATTCACCGGTATGTTTGCATCCAATCCAGAGCTGTTCGGTTGTTTGGGTAAGTACCGAAAGTTCGCTGAGCAATTTTTCAGGCACACCGGTCACCGCATCTATACGGCGGCGGTATATCCGCAGTTCCCCTGCCATCCGGTCATCCAGCTGAGACAGATTTTCCTCTTCGGACAAAAAACGCACCGTTTCAATTGTTTGAGGGCTGAGCAGGATGTGACGGGTCTGCTCATGGATAAACGCCAGCAGTTCCCCTCTTCTGGCAGCAGCACCCGCAGGAGCTGTAGCTGTCATATCGTACTGCGCAATACTGGCCATTTCGCCATACTTTTTCAGTCTGGCTGATATTTCACAAAGGCGTTCGGTATATTCCGTAAGTTTATTCATAATCTGCCTTCCTTTCCAGTTCTGCCAAACACATCCACTATCCATAGACAAATAATGACTACAATCTGGTTAAAGGATACCATATTTTCGGAACAATGTCAAAAACTGTAAGATTTAATCAGGCTAGATTTTCATTAATTATAGAATAATATTCTCTTTTTTGTAATAAAATAAGCCCCATTTTATAGCGGTTTTGACATGCCAATATATGCCCCAAAACCACTCTTAGTTCCGATAACCTAAGATGGTGATAGTGATTTTTTGTTGATAGTTACAAAAATAGTTCAAGTTGTTTGTCTCATTTTCTGAAATTACTTGATATGAATCGGCCTTAAGTGGACAGATTTTACAAAATGCTGTATAATAAAGAAGTTCCATAATTAAGTTTCTCCGGCTTGAATCAGAAACCGGAGCCGCCGGACATCGGATCTGGCGGACGTTATCGACCACAGAAAGAAGGGAAGACGTCGGCAGCGATGCCGACAAACACAATGGCAGGAGTATCCAGTAATCGTCTACGAACCGTTCTCGACCGTCTCCCGGAAGGCGATCCGCAGCTGTCTGCGGGCGATCTGAAGGTGTCCAAGCACCTACCAGAAGGGGTTGCTTCCAGGGAGCTGTATTCCGACATCATCCGCATCGCATGGCCCAGTTTTGTCGAACTGATTCTGACCCAGCTGGCCTCGATGGTCGACCTGATGATGGTCGGTTCCATCGGCGGAGAAGCCAACCCGACGTTGGGGGCACAGGCGCTGACCGCAGTTGGATTGACAACCCAGCCGAAATTCCTGCTGATGACCGCTTTCATGGCAATGAATACCGGCGTTACCGCGCTGGTTGCGCGTTATAAAGGTATCGGCGACCGTGAAAAAGCGAACCTTGTTGTTCGTCAGGGACTGATGTTCACCTTCTTCACAACACTGGTTCTGTCGGTATTGGGAATTATGTTTGCACGTCCGATGGTCATCTTTATGGGATCAACCGAAGAACATGTCACCGTCTGGGCTACCCAGTATCTGCAAATTCAGATGGCCGGTTTTATGACGATGGCACTCACAAGTACCATTACAGCAGCGCTGCGTGGTGTCGGCGATTCCCGTTCCAGTATGATTTACAACCTGATTGCCAACATCGTCAACGTCTTCTTCAACTGGCTGCTGATCTACGGCAACCTCGGTTTCCCGGAAATGGATGTCGCAGGTGCTTCGCTGGCAACAGTCATTGGTCAGTTTGTGGCGTTTATCATCTCGCTGTACATTATTCTGAAAGGCAACGGCTTCCTCAAGCTGGAACTCCGGCTGGGATTTATGCCTGACCGCACGACTCTGACCGATATGCTGGGAATCGGTATCCCGGCAATGATCGAGCAGCTGCTGATGCGTGCCGGCATGATTATCTTCTCCAAAACGGTTGCGACGCTGGGTACAACGGCTTACGCAACCCATCAGGTCTGCATGAACATCCAGGCTTTGTCGTTCATGACCGGTCAGGCGTTCGCAGTTTCCGCGACGACCCTGATGGGACAATCGCTGGGCAAACGGCGTCCGGATATGGCGCAGGCGTATTGTTCCCGTACCCGACGGATTGGTATGATGTGTGCGGTTGTACTGGCGGTCATCTTCGTATTCTTTGGCGGAGAGCTGGTTGCAATGTACAACAAAGACCCTGAAATCATCCGGGTGGGCGCACAGATTCTGATGATCGTCGCAGTTTTGCAGCCGCTCCAGACTTCACAGTTTATCATCGCAGGCGGCCTGCGTGGTGCCGGTGACACCCGGGCGACAGCTGTTATCACCTTTATCACCGTTTTGCTGGTACGTCCTGCTATTGCGTATATCCTGATTAACGGAACCAACATCGGGCTGTACGGCGCATGGATTGCAATGGCCTGTGACCAGCTGCTGCGTTCGACACTGGTACTGATGCGGTATCAGAGCGGTAAGTGGAAGAATATCCGCCTCAAGAGTGATAGCACAGTTCAGGCTCCTTCTTCGGCACAACGTCAGCCGGAATCGGAAAAACAAGCAGAAGTAGAAATCTGATATTGAACAGCTTACGATAAGCAAAATAAAAAACTGCCTTTCCCAGCTGGGTTTCCAGCAATCCGGGAAAGGCAGTTTTTGTTTGTTATTGATAGGTTACTGATGAGGGATCTAAACCTGGTATAATCCCCAACCATCTACAAGTGACGGAGAGAGCAAACAGGCAGTATATCCGCAAAGTTTTTTAAGAAAATTTTTCGCCGTTTTCCATCAGCATCTGTTCCCTGCGAATCAGATGATAATTCAGGGACAATCCTTCTTTAGCCGCAAACGCATCGGTCACCAGCGTTGCATTGAGGTTCTGTTCAATGCCGCAGCAGACCTGCATCTGAACCAGAAGACCCTTTTCGGTC
>DVLW01000077.1 GCA_018715285.1 Candidatus Faecivivens stercoripullorum
CACATACCGTAAGGTAATGGTATCACCCAGTTTAGCCCATTGGCTTTCTTCCATAATACCGCCATAGTCATCCTGCTGGTAAACAGCAGCGATATAATTCCCGCCGGGTTCATACAGTTTGGAGATATCTCCTTCCAACAGGGTCAGCTTATCCAACGGATACTTTTCCATACCGTAAAGCTGTACTGTATCAATTAACAAACCATCCGGAGTACGATTCATATAACTGATTACCGAATCTAATTCTTCAGGAGAATACCAGTCTTCCCAACAACTCCGGTAATACTCCTCGGTAATAAACTCCTCTACTGCTGAATAACAACCATATGTCCGTCCGCCATCCGTGATTCCTTCCTGCCCGGTTACTTCGCTCAAAAAGTCTTCTGTTACAGCAGATTCTGGGTTAAAAGAATTTCCGGTCTGAAAATATCCGGCCGCTGCAACCTGAAAATCACAGGGCATATTGCGCAGATATTTATCCATATCAAACCCATTGGTAAAAATTACAGTTATATTCAGCAGTACAACAGCCAGCGAAAGAGATAATACGGTAATCACCGTCTTGCCTCGACTGCGTCCAAGATTGGCCCATGCCATCGAAAAAAGAGAAACCTTTTTGGCGGTACGCCGGTGTCTGGTACGGATTTTGCTTCCTTCCGTATAACGCAGCGCCTCTATCGGAGAAACTTTAGCAGCCATCCGCCCAGGCCGACGGGTTGACAGAAACACCGTTGCCAAAGCAAACAGTGCCGACAGAATAAACAGGATAGGGTTGGCAGATACCACGACTGTAACCTGATTGAGCTGGCTGATGATTACCGGAACCAACATACTGCCTGCAAGCCATCCCAGTACCAGTCCCAGCGGAATACCAGCCAAAGAAAGCAGCAGCGCCTGTATCCGGATAAGCCGCCGCAGCTGGCGCGGTGTAGTACCAACTGTCTTTAACAGCCCATAAAACTGAATATCCTGTGTAACCGATATCTGAAATACATTATAGATAATCAGATAACCCGTCAGTATAATCAGCAGCAATCCCGCACACAGCATCGCAACCGTCATTGGGTCAGCTTTGGTGGACAGCTGGGCACCTGTATAACCCCAGTTGACGCCAATTGAAATATAGTTATCTCCTTGCGTCTCACACTGGTAACCATGATTTTCCAGAATCTGCTGCATATCATCACGGATATTCAGTGAACTTTCCAGCATGATATCCATACTCCAGCTGCCGGTAAGGCCATCGTCTGCCGGAGGAACAAATTCCACTTCATCCAGAATCGCATTCAACCGGCTTTGCGGAATCAGCACATGGCTGGCTACAGTCGCTTCATCATATTCCCACCAGCCGCACAATGTAAAAGTCTGGGTCGTCGGTTGACCATCCACATTAAAGGTCAGTGTAAATTCCGTTCCCAGCTCAGGTGTCACGCCCAGCAGTTCCAACACCCGGGTATCGGTAGCGGCTTCGTTGGTTCCTTCCTCCGGTAACCTGCCCATTACAGGGTCACAAAACATCCAGTGCGCTTCGGTAGCATCGCAGTAACTAATCTCGACATGGGATTTATTAAACGGTATTTCTGTCGGCATTCCAAGGAACTGACGCATACCCCACTGTTTGATCAAAGGGTCGGTCTGCAATTCTTCACACTGTTCCTGGGTCACATGCTTAAAGCTGCCATGTGCCCAACCGCCAGCCTGACGGAAATTGCTCTGCTGGAATCCTTCATTGATTGACAGGGCTATCGTAAACAAAGAGGTAAAAAGCAGCGTTGTCAGAGCAATCGCAAGTACCGCCACAATATTCCGGGTACGATTTGCCCTGAGAGTGCGCATGCTCAGTCTCTGTATACAACCATGATTGGAAACATTCATTCTGATTTCCCCCTTACCGTGTCACAATCCGTCCATCCTCTATACGGACGATACGGTCGGCCAACTGAGCAATTTCCTCATTATGCGTAATCATCACCATCGTCTGTGCAAACTTCTGGCTGGTGATCTTCATCAGTCCCAATACATCCTGACTGGTTTTGGAATCGAGGTTGCCTGTCGGCTCATCTGCCAGCAGAATTGCCGGCTTAGTGGCAAGGGCACGGGCAATCGCAACACGCTGCTGCTGGCCGCCCGAAAGCTGATTGGGGAGATTATCCAGCTTTTTCTCCAGCCCCAGAATATCTGCTACCTCCATGACATATCTTTCATCCACTTTGCCGCCGTCCAGCTGAATGGGAAGAATAATATTCTCCCATACGCTGAGAACCGGAACCAGATTATAAGATTGAAAAACAAAACCAATCTTTCGGCGGCGAAAGATGGTCAGCGCCTCATCTTTCAGTGTAAAAATGTTCTTTCCATCTACCGTGACTGTACCGGAAGTCGGACGGTCCAATCCG
This sequence comes from Candidatus Faecivivens stercoripullorum, assembly GCA_018715285.1. Lineage (GTDB taxonomy): Bacteria > Bacillota > Clostridia > Oscillospirales > Ruminococcaceae > Faecivivens > Faecivivens stercoripullorum. The sequence goes on from DVLW01000077.1 coordinate 2,397, forward strand.
CCCAGCATATGCAAAAGCGTCGATTTTCCGGAACCAGATGTACCGACAATTGCTACAAATTCTCCGCTCTCTACTGAAAGATTGACGCCGTCGAGTGCACGTACCTGCGTATCACCTGTGCCATAATATTTTTTTAAATCCTCTGTCTGCAAGATAACCATATTTTTCCCTCCAAAAGAAAAGTCTGTACTGTCTCCCGACACTACAGACTTTACCATAACAATCTTTCCTGACACTTTCAGAAATGTGACAGTTTTGACACAAGCGTTATTCTATCGCAGCACCTTTGCGCACCAACCAGATAGAAAAGGTACTTCCCTTTCCAGGCACACTGTCAACCCTGATATAACCGCCCTGTGCCTGTACGATCTGACGGGTCAGATACAAGCCTATCCCGACACCATCTGTCTGATACGCATCAGGCGCACGATAAAACCGTTTGAAAATTGCCGCCTGTTCCTTTTCCGGAATACCAGGGCCTGTATCCATGACACTGATGACCGAAAACATCTCATAGCTTTTGACCTCAACGGTAATTTTACCCTGTGCAGGTGTGTATTTGACCGCATTATCCAGCAGATTACAGAGTGCTTCCTCGGTCCATTTTGAATCAAAGACGGCTGTATCTTCCTTTTGGATACAGGTGAGCACGATATCCTTATTCTTTGTTTTTTGCGTATACTGTGCTACTGCACGTTCCACAACCGGCGCAATCTGTTCTGTACAGGGATGCAATGTTATTATACCTGTTTCCAGACGGGAAGTCTTCACCAGCACTTCAACCAACGTTTGCAGCTTTTCCGCCTGCATTGAAATCGCCTGTACACAATCTCTCTGCTGCGGTGAAAGAGGCTGTTCGGCGAGCAGCTGGGTATACAGCTGCAAATTAGCAACCGGCGTCCTGGTCTGATGGGAAATGTCAGATATCAGGGAGCTGATCTGATTTTTCTGTTCTGCTACCCGCTGAGCAGATAATGTATTCACCATCAGATACCTTGCCAGCCGGCTTTCCAGTGACGAGAGTCTGCTTTCATCAAAAGACCGTTCGGAAAAGTTTCCGTTAATTGCATCTGTCAGCATACTGTCCAGCCGCCGGATGGTGTGCATCGTCTGCCACCGGCTGAATATTATCATTGCAACTGCGACCACCAGAGCTATTCCGCCTATAATATACCCGATCATAAATTCACCGCCCAGGTATAACCAAGACCATACACTGTTTTCAAATACTCAGGTTTTGTCGGGTCCGTTTCCAGTTTACTGCGCAGACGCTTGACCGTAACGGACAAGGCGTTTTCTTCCACAAACTCTGCCGTATCCGTCCAGATCCTGTCCATTAAAGTAGCTCTGCTTACGGTATGTCCACGGTTTTCTACCAGGATACGAAGGAGTTTTTGCTCAGTTTTGGACAGCTCCACCGCAATTCCATCCCGGCGAAAATCCATCCGCTCAAAGTCAAATACAAATGGACCGATGGATAGGATGCCATCCGACCGCGGGATATTCCTCCTCAATTGAATATTGACTCTTGCCCGGAGAACGGCCAGTGAAAAGGGCTTGGTAATATAATCGTCTGCCCCTGTCTCAAGTCCAGTCACTTCGTCCAGTTCCAGATCGTTGGCTGTAAGCAGAATAACCGGCGTAATATCGCCGCCGTCCCTCAGCTGACGCAGCAGTTCCAGTCCGTTTCCATCAGGAAGATTGATATCCAGAATCAGCAGAGAAAAATCCTCTGTCGATAAAATATCTCTTGCTTTTTTTAGCGTCTCAGCCCGTACCACAGTACGCTCCGGGCTTTCCAGTGCCATGGCAATTCCTCTGCCCAAAGCCTGATCGTCCTCCAGAAGAAAGATGGATTGTGTCTGTTTTTGCTGTTTCATAGATTCTGCCTTCCTCAAAATTACCCCAAACTGGATAAGCCGATATGTTCTGGAATAAGACAACGAATTATTTTACATCCCGCCACATTTCAAATCAAGCGCTACCACAACCATGATATAGTCCTCTATCCGCCTGCCGCAAATCTTATTATTTTCGGTGTTAAATATCATATGCTGGGGAAAAAATCTGAATGAGCAAATTTTTACAACGCTTCCCTTTGCATGAGAACAACCGTCTCCACATGTCCGGTTCTGGGGAACATATCAACCGGGCGGAACTTAATCAGCCGGTATCCATGTTCTGCATCACAGAGAATTTTCGCATCGCGTGCCGCTGTAGATGGATTACAGGAAATCATGACGACTTTCTCCGGCGCCATCTGACAGATGCTGTCCAGTACAGAATGCTCACAGCCCTTTCTGGGCGGGTCAACAATAATCACATCCGGATGCAGGCCTTCCTCTGCAAAGCGCGCAGCAGCCTGCCCAGCGTCCGCACAGATGAAACGTGCCCTGTCCTTGGACAGCCCATTCAACTGAGCATTTTTCTCAGCACTTTCGATTGCCTGCGGAACCACTTCCACGCCAATCAGTTTTCCGATCTTTGAAATGGCAGTCAGGCCAATTGAACCGATTCCACAGTATAAATCCAGCAGCGTCTCATTTCCCTGGAAATCCGCGTAATCAAATCCCAGTGAATACAGCCGTTCCGTCTGTCCAGCATTGACCTGATAAAACGCTTCCGGTGCAATCTGGAATCTGGTTCCCAGCAGCTCATCTTCCAGATAACTTTTACCATACAGACAAACTGTTTTCTTGCCCATGATAACATTGGTAACATCCGGATTGATATTCAGCATCACGCTGCTAATTTGCGGATGTGCAGCTGTCAGGCGCTGTACAAGCTCCTGACGACGTGGGAAATTTTCAGAGGTGGATACCAGGCAAACCATCAATTCGCCTGTCTTGCGCCCACTGCGCAGGAACAAATGGCGTAAAAAGCCCTGATGTGTTTCCTCTGAATAGACCGGGATCCGCAGACGGTCTATGCTGTCCACCAGTGTCTGTACAACTGGTTCAAATGCTTCATCCTGAATCATACACCGGTCAGAAGCTATAATCCGGTGTGACCGTCTGGCGTAGAATCCGGCACAGGCTTTGCCATTGCGGTCTGTTCCCAGCGGATACTGTGCCTTATTGCGGTAATGCTCTGGAGACAACCCGTCCTGATTGCATCCCAGAATCGGTTCCATAATTACAGCGTCTTCTCCGGAACCCTCTTCGCCGGCAATTGCAAATCCACCCAACCGGACAAATGCGTCCCGAACAGTTTTTTCTTTAAGCCGGAGTTCTTCTTCATAGGTAATATGGCGGAAAGAACATCCTCCACACTGTTTATAAACCGGGCATCCAGGAGCAGTGCGAGCTGCCGAAGGAGTAATAACCTGTTCAATAATGCCATATCCGAAATTCTTCTGTACCTTGACTGCTTTCAGCCGGATTCTGTCTCCAACCGCAGTCATCGGAACAAACATTGTAAACCCATCTACCCGGCATACACCATTGCCATCCAGGGTTACATCTTCAATTACAGCCTCATAGCTGCCATTTTTACGCACAGGATTTTGCTGGTCCACCTTAAATTTCTTTTTCATTTTGTCTCCCCATCATCTCAAAGCTTTTACTCAAACAGGAAAAACGAGCGGCTTTACAGGAAACAAATCTCCAAAAAAGCCGCTCGCGCAGATTATGCCAATTTATCCGGGTGCCACAGGGCTATCCGGGTCTGTTGCCGTTTCCGGCGTTGTACCATCAGAAACCTCAAAGCTTCCTACGTCGTCGCCGCCTTCACCGCTGTCTCCGCCATCTCCGCTTTCACTCGAATCTGACTGAGTATAATGGCCAGTGCAGTAATCCGGCAGTGCATTTGCCTTAAAGTAACCGGTTGCGGTAGAGCATCCGCTGGAAGCCAGCAGACCGGTCGTCTTACAATAGGTTGCCTGCACCACATTATCACTCGGCGTAAAGTCGATTACGTCCAGTCCCTCATGCAGTTCGCCCATGATATTTCCCCAGATGGTATCACAGTCGTACATCTTACTGGAAGGAAGCACAGCCTGGGTATCATATCCGGTCCATACACCGGCAACATAGTAGGGCGAAAGTCCTACAAACGACATATCATAGTAGTCTGTCGTCGTACCGGTCTTACCGACAACCGGCATATCGCCAAGTTTTGCACCAGTACCGGTACCACTGTCAACAACTACTTTCAGCAGCCGGTTCATGATATAAGCGGTATCTTCAGAGAATGCACGGGATTTCTGAGAGGTATTATCCAGAATCAGATTTCCGGCCGTGTCTTCAATCCGTTCGTATACAACCGGTTCGTAGTAATAACCGCCGTTTCCAAACGTCGCAAACGCTGCCGTCAGTTCGTCCAGATGCACACCATATGTCAGCGAACCAACACCCAGAGGTGCCAGCGAACAGTCACGGTCATCCAGTGTAGTAAAGCCCAGTTTATTGCGCATAAAGTCAAGGCTTCGTTCGGGTGTAAGCTGCTGCAGAATCTTGACCGGAATTGTGTTACGGGAGATTCGCAGTGCTTCGACAACTGTCATATTTCCGCGGTAATCACGTTCGTAGTTCTTCGGCCAGTCATTACCGTTTTCATCCTTCATAACCGCAGAGTCATTCAGAACAGTGGACCAGTTAATCATATCGTATTCCAGCGCCTGACCGTAACTTGCAAGCGGCTTGATTGCCGAACCAGGAGAACGGGTCGCCTGTGTTGCACGGTTAAAGGAAAGGGTAGCGGTCTTTTCACCCTTACCGCCGACCAGCGCCAGGATATGGCCTTCATAGTCCATAATAACCATTGCCGCTTCAGGGATTTCACCGTTTTCATTGGGTGACAGCTGAGAAGAAGAGAAGGTTGTCCAATCGCAGAACTTTTCTTCCAGATAATCCTGCATATTCATATCAACGCAGGTATAAATCCGGTAGCCGCCGCTTCTGAGCTGGCTGTCCGCATACTCTTCCGTCCATTCGTTTTCTTCCATCAAATCCTCAATTACATCACGGATAACCGTATCGATATAGTAGGAAGAAACACCGCTGGAAAGAGTCTGCACATCATCCGAGTCGGAAACACCTTCATCAATCACAATCCGATTGGCTAAAAGTTCATCATGCTGTTCCTGGGTAATACAGGGGTCAAAATCCTCATCACCATAC
>DVLW01000015.1 GCA_018715285.1 Candidatus Faecivivens stercoripullorum
CTCAGTCTGTCGTTACTCTCAGGATGCAGCGCGGATAACGGCAGCATCCGAACCCCTGAAAAAGTCTTGAAACATATCGAGCAGGTTGTCAGCGAAGACAGCACGTCCATTCATCAACTCTGGTCAGACGAATTTATGCAGGATTACAAGGATTTTCGTGACAAAGTTGACAGCCAGACACCGGCACATTTTGACTATTACACCAATACCGTCGAAGGCGACCCAATCTATTATCATCTGGACTATAACGGCGAAGATTTTTACCTCTGTTCCGACGACACCGCTGACCGTTTTCGTGGTGCCGACTATTACGAATTTCCAATTTATCGTTATCTGATCGAAAATCTCGATACTCGGACTGATGGTACGGAAATGATCGACGTCTATCTGTCCAATATCGAAAACCCGTCAAGGGAAACCGAAACCAGTGGAGAATGCTACCAGCTGTTCGCATATTCGCCGGAATAAACAGCATCTCATACCAGTCAGCCACTTGTCAGACGGGAAATTTTGTGCTACTATAATATCATCTAAAAATGACAAAGGATCTGAAAATCATGCAGTTTTCCAAACGGATGGAACGTTTTGGCAGTGGTATCTTCTCGGTGCTGCTCGAGCAGAAACAGCAGGCAATTGCCGCGGGTAAAAAGGTCGTCGACCTCTCGGTCGGTACACCGAATATTCCGCCGGCACCGCATATTATCAAGGCACTGACCGATGCCGCCTCTGACCCGGCAAATTACGTCTATGCAATCAAGGATTCATCGGCACTGCTGAAAGCGGCTGCTTACTGGTATAAAAACCGGTATGGCGTAGAACTTGACCCGGAGACAGAGATTGTCTCGCTGCTGGGGAGTCAGGATGGGCTGTCCCACCTTGCGCTGACGATTGCAGATGAAGGCGATACCGTATTGGTTCCCGACCCATGCTATCCGGTATTTGCAGATGGTCCGGCGCTTGCTGGTGCAAGACTGGTGTACATGCCGCTGAAACCTGAAAACAATTATCTGGTCGACTTTGACGCAATCGACCCGGAGGACGCAAAAAAAGCAAAACTGATGGTCGTCTCCTACCCCAACAACCCGACAACTGCCGCGGCTCCTGACTGGTGGTATGAGAAGCTGATTGCATTTGCGAAAAAGTATGATATCATCGTCCTGCACGACAATGCCTATTCCGAGCTTGCGTTTGACGGGCTGCGGTGCGGCAGTTTTCTCGCGCACGAGGGCGCAAAGGAAGTCGGCGTCGAGTTCAACTCTCTTTCCAAAACCTACGGGCTTGCAGGTGCACGAATCGGGTTCTGTCTCGGAAATGCCGAGGTTGTACAGAAACTCGGACAGCTCAAGTCCAATCTCGATTATGGCATGTTCCTGCCGGTACAGGCAGCTGCAATCGCCGCAATTACCGGTGACCAGTCCTGTGTCGAGACAACCCGTGAAGCCTACCGCAAACGGAGAGATATTCTCTGCGATGGTCTGACTTCGATTGGATGGAAGGTCGATAAAAGCCCGGCAACGATGTTTGTCTGGGCAAAACTCCCGGACGGGTACACCGATTCGGTACAGTTCTGCCGGGAACTGCTGGAAAAATCCGGTGTTATGGTCACACCGGGCGCCGCTTTCGGGCCGTCAGGTGAAGGTCATGTCCGGATGGCACTGGTTCAGTCGGACGAGGAAATGCGCTGGGCAATCGACAGCATCGCCAAAAGCGGTATCCTGAAAAAATAAGCGGCGATACTGTGCAATTATTGCAGGTCTGCCAAAATTCAGCCACGGACATCTAATTGTGTCCGTGGCTTTTTGTTTGCCATCTGTCAGGCAGAAGATATAATTGTAAACCGTTTTTTTGTATAAGATGCGACTTGAAAACAGGCTGACGATCTGTTACGATAAAAATACGATAAAACTGCCGCTGGCTAAAGGAGGAATTTGATGAAAAAATTCGCGCTGCTTGTTTACCCGGAATTCAGTTTACAGGAGGTTATGAACCTTTCAAGACTGTTCCGGTGGAGTTATGACATCTGCACCGAAGTCATTTCGTCTGGCAAGGACGCTGTAACAAGCGAAGAAGGGATTTCGGTACTCCCACAGAAAACAACCGATGAATTTGACCCGAAAGACTATGCCTGTCTGATTCTGCCGGGATGCAGCGACCTGCGGGCAGTTTTGCAGGATAAGAAGATTCTGGATTTTCTGCGTTCCTTTGCTGGCAACGATACCTTTCCAATTGGTGCGATCTGTTCCGGGCCGCTGCTGCTGGCATGGGCCGGACTGCTGAAAGAGAAAAAATTCACCGCGTCTATTTATATGGACTTTTTCGATATCTTCCCGTTTCTTGAAAAAGAGAACTATGTCGCTGCACCCTCCGTTGTCGCAGGCAATATCGTCACCGCTGGCGGAAGCAATTTCAACGGATTTGCGGTGGAAATGGCACATCTGCTGGGGCTGGAATGTCCCGACCGGATTTTCAGCGGCTATATGGACAGCTGGACGCCGGAAGATTATGACGAGCATCTGCCGCCCGAAGCTGTCGAAGAAATCAAGGCCGAGTTTGCAGGGGTGCTGTAAAGCAGCCGTAGATTTTGCGGAGGTGAACGGTCATGACAAAAAGCTGGACAAAAACAGGTTACCGGATTTTGATGCGGCTTTGCGGGTTTGGATTTGCTGCCGTGGTTGTCCTGCTTGGTATCCTGTATTACCAGCACGCCCATCCGCCGGAACCGGAACTTCTGACCGATGAGGAGCAGCTGGAAATGCACCTGTCAGGCCGTGACGCAGGATATGCAAAGCTGTGCAGTACCGCATCCGGGACGGTCGGTAATGAGCTGATCGCCTATAGTGCAGGTGAAAATGGATTTGAAAAAATCGCATACTTTGACCTTTACTTTACATTTGAGGACGGACAGGTGCAGCAGGAAGGTACTGTAATCGGCAGCAGCTGCAACCTGCACACGCTGGGTGAAAAGACGTCCGAACTGTACTCTGCCCTGACCGCCGATGGACAATTGGTCGCGATTGTATACGATGCGGAAGGAACCGCCCTGATTCAGTCAGACGGCAGTCTTACCCGGCTGCAAGAGTATTATGTCCATGATAACACGCTGGCCGAATGTACCGAAAGCTATCTGGAACAGCATTTTGACCAGCTGGAATTTGATACCGTGCTGCCGTCTGCATAAAAAATACACCGGGAAATCCGATTTTGTTCGGACTTCCCGGTGTTTTATATTTGTCAGAGAATCAATCGGCATACACCGAATCAATGCCCAGGTATTCCTCAAGGCAAAGTCCGCTTTCATACACCTTTTCAGCGGTCTCTTTCCCCAGATACCGCACATGCCACGGCTCATAGTTATAGCCGGTAATATCCTCTTTATCAGCGGGATAACGGATGATAAACCCATATTCATGAGCATGATCTTCCAGCCATTCCGCTTCCGGCGTACCGGCAAAGGCATCACTGATCTCATTCAGGTCAAAAGCCAGACCAGTCTGGTGTTCAGAATGTCCCGGACGCGCCGAGTAGGTATCCGCCATTTCTGCGCCATCCCGCTCGACATACCGCTGATACAGACCCTGCTGATACTCG
>DVLW01000078.1 GCA_018715285.1 Candidatus Faecivivens stercoripullorum
GGTCGGAAAAACGCGAAAACTGCCCCAATCGGCAACAAACCGCTTTAACCACTGCCGGAAAGTCCCTGCCGGGAAACACCGTGCAGAGACAAAAATACCAGTTTTGAAGGGAGTTTTGCACATGAGCAGCATCCAGTATCGTCCCGAGATCCACTTCACCGCAAAGCGTGGATGGATCAACGACCCCAACGGCCTTGTATATTATAAAGGAAGGTACCACCTCTTTGCCCAGCACTATCCCGACGATACCCATTGGGGGCCGATGCACTGGTTGCACGCGGTGAGCGACGACCTGCTGCACTGGGAAGAGCTGGGCATTGCGCTTGCGCCGGATGATCTCGGGTTCATCTTCTCAGGTTCGGCGGTAGTCGACACCGACAACACCTCCGGTTTTGGAACGGAGGACAACCCGCCGCTGGTCGCGATCTTTACCCATCACTGGAATGAGCCGGGCAACCCCGCCAACTGCCACGAACAGCAGTCAATCGCCTGGTCGACCGATGGCGTCACCTTCCATAAATATGAAGGCAATCCGGTCATTCCGAATGATAGCCCCGATTTCCGTGACCCGAAGGTTTTCAAAAATCCGAAAGGCGGCTGGGGTATGGTACTGGCAGCGGGTGACCGCGTCTGCTTTTACGCATCCCAGAACCTGAAGGAATGGGAAAAGACCGGCGAGTTCGGGCCGGAAGGCAACTTCTCGGGCGGCGTATGGGAATGTCCCGACCTGTTCCCGCTGACAGTTGACGGCGAGGAAAAATGGGTGCTGCTGGTCAGCATGGGTCCGTGTGAGGAAAACCGCGGCGCACGGGTACAGTACTTTATCGGCAGCTTTGACGGCAGCCGGTTTGTCAGTGACGGCAGCTTTGACCGTGTCGAGTTTATGGATTCCGGGTATGACAACTATGCTGCGGTCACCTACTTCGGAACCGAGCAGCGGATTCTGATCGGCTGGGGCGACAACGTTGTTTATGCCGACAAGACACCCACCGATGAGGAAGGTTTCCGTTGTGTGCATACCCTTCCGCGTGCACTGTCGCTGGTCAAGACCGAGCTTGGCGGCGTGCGGCTTGCACAGCAGCCGATTGACGGCGGCGTATTTGCTGAAACTGCTGCTGAGGACAGCAGCGTGCTTCCCTCTTCGCTTTGCAAGGTTCATCTGCGCGGCGAAGGTGCGGCAATTATTGCACTGAAAAACGCAGCTGGTGAGCAGTTCCGTTTTGGCGTCAACGACCAGAACGAGGTATTTACCGACCGGACACTGGCTGGACTCAAAGATTTTGCTGAGAACTATGCAAGCGAATCGTTTGGTAAGGCAATTGCACCGCGTTTTTACGATGGTGAATGGGAGATGACGCTGTACATCGACCATATGTGCACCGAGCTGTTTGTTGACGGCGGAACCCGTGCTTTCTCTCAGCTGGTCTTCCCCACCGAGAACTATGATACCATTGCAGTTGCGGGCAACGTTACGGTAGAAGTATATCCCGCAAAAGACTGAGCGCATTATTCATCATATATTTTATCCCATCCGAAAGGAGAATTTGCATGAAAACGAGCCACTACCGTCCCGAAATTCATTTTACCGCGAAAACCGGCTGGATTAACGACCCCAACGGTCTGGTATATGAAAACGGGAATTACCATCTGTTTGCGCAGTACTATCCCGGCCCTGTCTGGGGACCGATGCACTGGTACCACGCGGTCAGCAAGGACCTGCTCCACTGGGAGCATCTGCCGGTTGCGATGGAACCGGACGAACTGGGGTATATTTATTCCGGTTCGGCGGTAATTGACGCTGAGAACAGTTCCGGTTTCGGAGCTGACGGAAAGCCGCCGATGATCGCGATGTTCACCCATCACTGGGAAGAAGCAGGTGTCCCGACCAACCGTCATGAACAGCAGTCGATTGCATGGTCGACCGACTACGTCAATTTCCATAAATATGAAGGCAACCCGGTCATTCCGAGTGATATGCCTGATTTCCGCGACCCGAAGGTCTTCAAGAACCCGAAAGGCGGCTGGAGTGTTGTCATGTCCGGCGGCGACCGCGTGATGTTTTACGCATCCGATAACCTGCGCGACTGGCACAAGACCGGTGAATTCGGCCCTGAAGGTAACTATTCAGGCGGTGTCTGGGAATGTCCCGACCTGTTCCCGCTGACGATTGACGGCGAGGAAAAATGGGTACTGCTGGTCAGCATGGGCCCGTTCCATGACAACCACGGTTCGAGAACCCAGTACTTTATCGGTAACTTTGACGGCGAGAAATTCACCTGTGATATGCCTTTTGGAAAGGCTGAGTTTATCGATGAAGGTTTTGACAACTACGCCGCAGTCAGCTACTTCGGCACCGACAAACGGATTCTGATCGGCTGGGCATCCAACTGGGTATATGCCCGTGAAATCCCGACTGAGGATGAAGATTTCCGCAGCTGCATGACGCTGGCCAGAGAATTTACCCTTGTAAAGACACCTGTTGGTGGTCTGCGTCTGGCACAGAAACCGATTACCGGCGATGTTTTCGGCGAAGGAAAAGAGAGCGATACCATTCCCGGCGAACTGTTCCGTCTGACGGTACGCGGTGAAGGTGCAGGCAGCGTTACACTGAAAAACAGTGCCGGTGAGTCCTTTACCTTTGGCGTAAACGACAAAAACGAGATGTTCATCGACCGCTCGAACGCCGGTCAGAAGGACTTCAAAGAGGAATTCGGCACCGACTGGTTCTCCAAATACGCAGTTGCACGGCTGTATGAAGGCGGCTGGGAGATGGATCTGATCTTTGACCACTGCCTGACTGAGCTGTACATTGACGGCGGAAGCCGTGTACTGACGAATCTCGTCTTCCCCACCGCGCCTTACGACAAGATCGAAACCGATGGCAGCGCTAAAGTTCTGGTACATACCGGTAATGCGTAAGGCCTCCCTATCAACAATTTATTCTGTATGAATCACAAGGAGGATGGTTACCATGTCTGCAATACTGACAACTGGCGAACTTTTGATTGACTTTACCCCTGTAAAAATCGAGGGTTATCATGGCCTTCTCTGCCCGAACCCCGGCGGTGCACCTGCAAACGTCGCGGTACAGCTGTCCAGACTGGGTATATCGGCTGGCTTTGTCGGCAAGGTCGGCAAGGATGATTTCGGCGATACCCTGCGTGAATGTCTGGAAGAAAACAAGGTATCCACTACCGGTCTGATCTCCGATCCTGACTGGCGGACGACGCTTGCTTTTGTCCAGCTGGACAAAAACGGCGACCGCAGCTTTACCTTCTACCGCAATCCCGGCGCTGATACCCAGCTGAACATGAACGAAGTCGATATGAAAGAAGTCGAGGACTGCTCGATTCTGCACTTCGGTTCGCTGTCTCTGACCACCGAACCCAGCCGCAGCACGACTCTTGCTATGGTCAAGAAAGCGCGCGAAATGGGCAAGCTCGTTTCCTACGACCCCAACTGGCGTCCTCCGCTGTGGCCGTCTGAGGAAGCTGGCATCAAGGGCATGAAAGAGGGCCTGCCGCTTTGCGATATCATCAAGATTTCCGGCGAAGAACTGGAACTGCTGACCGGTACTTCCAGCATCCGTGAAGGCGTAAAGGTTCTGCATGACATTGGTATTACACTGGTTATCGTCACTCTCGGCGCTGACGGATGTGTCTTTGCAGGCAGCGGCGAACCGGAACACCTGCCTACTTTTGATACCAAGGTCATTGATACCACTGGTTCGGGCGACAGCTTCTGGGGTGCATTCCTGTCCCGGATTTACCTTGGCGGCGCAACCACCAAAGAAAAACTCGCTGCACTCGACAACGCGACCCTCGCTGAGTACTGCCGCTTTGCGAACGCATCCGGTTCCAGCTGTGCATCCAGACCCGGCGGAATCCCTGCACTTCCCACCGAAGAACAGGTCAAAGAGGTCATGGAAAATTATCCGCTTCTCGGCGGCGTGTCGCCGCTGACTTGAGCGCGGAGCCCGCGCGGCCAGTTTGCCAGCGTTTCAATCTCCCAAATAATGCTCAGCAGTTAAAAGCTTCGACCACCACCGGGCGAGAAAAACTGCGCACACACTGCCCATCTGTTCGACCGACGCGGCGGAATGCTTCCGCTGCCTGTTTGCCGGGACTCGTTCACGCCTATAGTGCTCAGCAACCCAACCTTGCTTTCACGCTCGGACGTAAAAAGATTGTGCGCACACACTACCAATCTGTTCGACCGACGCGGCGGAATGCTTCCGCTGCCTGTTTGCCGGCGTTTCAATCTCCCATATAAAGCTCAGCAGTTAAAGGCTTCGACCACCACCCGACGAGAAAAAACGCACACACTGCCCTGTGATT
>DVLW01000079.1 GCA_018715285.1 Candidatus Faecivivens stercoripullorum
GTTGATGACGATTTCCAGATTTCCAAACTCCGCCCAGGTCTGGGCAGGGGATAACAAATAGGTATAATTGTACATCGCATACCGGGAATGCTTGTCAATTGATGGATAGATTGGTGCTTCTACGGTATTGACCAGTGTCTGTCCCGGTTCAAGGGTCAGTTCATAGACATACCACCGCATCAGCTGTGAAGAAACGTCCAGTATTTCATTGGTACTCATCTCAGCCAGCAGGATAAAACTGAAATTGGTATCGCTGTTTTCGTTAAATAACGCTACGATGGCATTGTACCAGTCGGATTCAGAGACTTCACCGGATGGGTTGTATTCAAGCAGGGCAAGGTCTTTAAAAGTCATGGTTTCCGTTTCGGTCAGCGTGATGGTGCCATCAATTTCTTCGCCGTCTTCCGCGCCGCCGTCCTGATAAAACCGCCATTCCGGAAGCTGTCCGGAATCTTCTCCGATGACAAACAGATGGATATCCATTCCATTTTCCGCCCAGACACTGGCACGACAGGAACCATCCGGCTGGGAGCTTCCGCCGCTCTGCTCCATCAGCAGGTACCGTGTTTTTCCATCAAATCCCGGCAGGTCAATTGCCGCATTGGCAGCAGACCAGGTTTCTTCGTCGATGCCGCTGAGGGTGAAGGTATAAAGTGTGACCGGAAGTTCAGGGGAATAAAACGGATCGTCGGCAAACCCATCCTGCAAACGTCCCAGGTCGCGTTCCAGTTCAAACTGGTCATAACTGTGAAAAAGGGTATGGCGCAGTTGTTTTTCGATAACTTTTCCGTCCACTGTGATATCAAATTTTTCGGTATCGTTGCCGTAAACCCAGTTTTCGAGCTCTGTATCATAATCTAAATACCCGTAATCCGGTAATCCGCCGAAGGGAAAAGCCAGTTTCATTGTTACGGTATAGTCAGCAGGATTATGGAAGGTGTACTGTGCTGTCACTCTGCCTGAATAATCCAGAAACGACTGTTCATCCGGATAGTAATTTTCGGGAAATTCAGCCAGATCAAACGTTAGCAGTTCTTTCTCAACCGTGACGGGACAGTTTTCATCGGTCACATAGCTGCCGGTTGCGTTAACGCCTGACCAGCTGGTTTGTGCCGAATTGGCCGAAGCGTAGGAGATATTCATGCCAAATAGCATGGCAATGGAAACAGCCAGCGCAGTAATTTTCTTGAATTTCATACAGCACCTCCAATTCATGCAGAATAATGGATAACCAAAACGGCGGGATGGCAGATTTCCTGTCCAGTTCCCGCCGTTTTGGATAAAAATATCATGAAAAACAACTGTTAAGTTAATTTACTTTACAGATATTTTCCCGGGAAATGACCGCTCAGCAGCAGCCGGCAGCGTCGATTTCAAGGGTAAAGGTTTTGTTTTCGCCGGGATTCAGTACCCGAACGCCGAGTTTATCCTCAAAACGCGGGCCATCTCCGGCAATTGCAGCGCATCCGTTCCACGGTTCGATACAGACAAAAGGTGCATCCTTGCAGGGCGTCCAGAAGCCCATCTGGGTGAAGTCATCAAAACGAACCTCAACATATTTACCGGTCGTACCGTCTACCAGCCGGACTTTATTAGAATGAATTTCGTCGAAGATAATCGTGTCAATCTTCTCAAACACGCTGTAATCCAGACGGATAGTTTTGCTGTCTGCCATAAACGCGCCGCGTGCCGAGCGGTCGATGATCTTGTCTGCATTGAGGGTCGGCTGGGTGGTAATTTCATCTTTTTCAAACTCAATCCGGTAGTCGGTGAAGGTCGAATCAGGGCTGCTGGTAAACGGGCAGCGAATGGCCGGATGGGTGCCAAAACAGAAAGGCATGACTTCGTTGCCGGTATTTGCGACGTCGAACGCCATTTTTACGGTATGTCCTTCCAGTGTATAGGTGAGTGTCAGTTTGAAGGGATAGGGGTATTTGGAGAGGGTGTCTTCATCTTCCGAAAGGCTGAGGGTAACTGAATTTTCCGTCTGCCCGACGACAGACCACTCCTTGTCACGTGCAAAACCATGCTGGCGCATCTGATAGGTCTGGCCTTTGATTTCAACCGAACCGTTTTCCAGTCCGCCGACGATCGGGAAAAGAAAAGGCGCGCTGCGTTTCCAGTAAGCACTGCCGTCCCAGATGTATTCATTACCGTTTTCATCCCGGAGGGATTTCATTTCAGCGGCAAAGCTGTCGATAACGGCGCTCATGGTACCATTGGTGATCTGAATCTGCATGAATAATACCGTCCTTTCAATGCACCTATTTGCGAGGTGCAGTTTTTTTCAGTCTACATCATTTTCAGCAGTCTGTCAATCAGCAGCGGGTTATCGCGGCCTGCTTCGCGTTTCATCAGACCCGGTTGTTTGAGGTAACAGCCGAAATAGACGGGAACGGTGTGCAAACTGTCCGGCAGAGAAACACAAAATGTCGTTTTGGGCGGTGTCAACTGTTGCAAACTGGTGAATGAATATGGTATAATGAAGATAAATTTGCAGTGTGCGGTTATTTCCGGTGCTGCCGGAAAAGAAAGGATGTATGTTATGCTTACAGATATCGAAATCGCTCAGCAGGCTCATATGCTTCCCATTGCGGAAGTTGCCGCCAGTATCGGCATTGAGGCGGATGACCTGGAATTTTATGGAAAATATAAAGCGAAACTTTCTGATGAACTTGCCCGCAAAGTTGCCGGCAACCCGGACGGTCGTCTGGTTTTGGTAACTGCCATCAATCCTACTCCTGCCGGTGAAGGCAAGACCACCACTTCGGTTGGCCTTGGTCAGGCAATGGCACGTCTGGGTAAAAAGGCAGTTCTGGCGCTTCGTGAACCGTCTCTCGGCCCGGTCTTTGGCATTAAGGGCGGCGCTGCCGGCGGCGGATACTCTCAGGTTGTCCCGATGGAGGATATCAACCTGCATTTTACCGGCGATATGCACGCAATCACTGCTGCGAACAACCTTCTGTGTGCGATGATTGATAACCATATCCAGCAGGGAAACAAGCTCGGAATCGACCCTCGCCGTATTCTGTTCAAACGCTGCATGGATATGAACGACCGTGCACTGCGTCATACTGTTATCGGCATGGGCGGCAAAGCTAACGGCGTTCCGCGTGAGGATGGATTCATCATCACGGTTGCATCGGAAATCATGGCGATTCTCTGTCTTGCGGAAGATCTGATGGATCTGAAAAAACGGATGGGCGATATTCTGGTCGCATGGACTTATGATAACCGTCCTGTTTATGCCCGTGAACTCAAGGCAGACGGCGCTATGACCGCTCTGATGAAGGATGCGCTCAAACCGAACCTCGTTCAGACGCTGGAAAATACCCCTGTCCTGATTCATGGCGGCCCGTTTGCCAACATCGCACACGGCTGCAATTCGGTACGTGCTACCAAACTCGCGCTCAAACTGGGCGATTACTGCATTACCGAAGCAGGATTCGGCTCTGACCTCGGTGCAGAGAAATTCTTTGACATCAAGTGCCGGTATGCAGGTCTGAAACCTTCCTGTGTTGTCGTTGTTGCGACGGTTCGTGCACTCAAGTATAACGGCGGTGTTGCAAAGGCTGATCTTGCTACAGAGAACGTTGAGGCATTGGAAAAGGGTATTGTCAACCTGAAGGCACATGTTGAGAATATGCACAAGTTCGGTGTGCCGGTTGTCGTTGCGATCAACCGTTTCGGCACCGATACCGATGCTGAACTGGCAGTCATTGACAGCTGCTGCCGTGAACTCGGCGTTGATTACGCACTGTCGGAAGTCTTTGCCAAGGGCGGTGAAGGCGGTATCGAACTGGCAGAGCGTGTCATTGATGTCATTGACCGCTGCGAAAACTGCGCTGATCTGCCGCAGTTTGCACCGATCTATCCGCTGTCGATGACCATCGAGCAGAAGATCGAAAAGATTGCCAAAGATATTTACGGCGCAGATGGCGTATCCTATTCTGCCGCTGCTAAAAAGGCAATTAAAGAAATTACCGATCTCGGATTTGGTGAACTGCCTGTATGTATGGCAAAGACCCAGTATTCGCTTTCGGATGACCCCAAAAAGCTGGGACGTCCTCATGGCTTCACCATCTCTGTCAGTGAAGTACGTGTATCGGCAGGTGCAGGATTTGTCGTTGTCCAGACCGGTTCGATTATGACAATGCCCGGTTTGCCGTCTCGTCCGAGTGCAGAACTGATTGATGTGGACGCCGAAGGCAATATCAGCGGCCTGTTTTAATAGAATTTAAATAAATGTTTTGTGCCATCCGACAGTTTTCGGGCTGTCGGATGGCTTTTTCCGTTCTTTTAACCGGAATTTTGACAATTCTCTTGTAAGTTCGGGAAAAATATATTATAATAATTTGATAGTCAGGCAAAATCAGTGGCCTGCCGGTGTGGCGTAAATTGCACGGGTATTCTGGCAGGACAATCGGATGGAGGCTCTTTATGGCAGATGGGATAAAGGAACTGTGCAGCGGATTGCGGGCCGGGTTTCGCCGGCTGGACAAACCGATGTTTTTGCTGGTTCTGGCGGCTGTCTGTTTCGGGTTTGTCGTCCAGTATTCAGAGATGTACGCCGGGTTTATTACGCGGCGTTCGATGATTACTCAGCTTGGAGCTGGTGTGATCGGTATTGCGGCAATGCTGCTGATTTCCGAAGTGGATTACCGTCGGCTGGCAGCCGGATGGCGGTTTCATCTGCCGGTTACATTGGGGCTGACACTGTTGACGTTTACCAGTTTACCGATTGTTTACCGTCCGGAAGGTTCGGATGACAGCGCATGGTTAAGACTGGGCGTGTTATCGATACAGCCGGGTGAGCTGCTGAAATTTTCGTTTATACTGACCCTTGCCTGGCACCTGGATAAGCTGGAGGAGCGAGTCAATAACCCACGGGAACTGCTGCTTGTGTGTCTGCATGGTGCAGCACCCTGTGTGCTGATTTTTCTGCAGGGAGATATGGGCAGTGCGCTGATCTTCTTTCTGATCTTTGTCAGCATGATATTTGTTTCAAGGCTTTCCTGGAAATATCTGGCGCTTGGAGCGGGATGTGCAGCCGCTTTAAGTCCGCTGGTCTGGTATTTGCTGCCCGATTACCTGAAAAACCGTTTTCTGGTTTTGGGGGATCTGGAAAATGCTTCACTGAAAGAGGCATATCAGCAGTTGATGGGAAGGCGGATTCTGGGTTCTGGAATGAGCTTTGGAAAAGGGCTGTTTTCGGATGAATTTACCTATGTTTATGCAATCGAAAATGACCTTGTCATGGCACATATTGGCCAGGCACTTGGATTTGTCGGCGCGGCCGGCGCCCTCTTGCTATTGACTGTGATTTGTGGTAAAATACTGTTAACCGCGAGATCCTCCCGGGATGTCCTGGGAAACAGTATCTGCACGGGTGTTTTTGCAATGATATTTTTCCAGTCCGCACTCAATATCGGCATGGTTTTGGGACTGCTGCCGGTTATTGGCGTAACCCTTCCGTATTTCAGTCAGGGAGGAAGTTCGCTTGTTGTCAGCTGCCTGTCTGCCGGACTTGTGCTGAGCGTGTCGGCTTCCGACCAGAAACGCCGGACAAGGCGCCGCAGCGGCTGATTTTAAGAACGGTGCGGATTTTTTATTGATGCAGGTTTATCTTCGATGGTATCATGGAAAGGGAATATATGAGAGTTATTACCGGTACCGCACGTGGACGAAAACTGGAAACACTGGAAGGACTGGATGTCCGTCCAACTACCGAAATCGTCAAGGAAGCGGTTTTCAGCATGATTCATTTCCGTCTGCCGGCTGCGAATGTAGCAGATATCTTCGCCGGCAGTGGACAGATGGGAATTGAGGCAATCTCCCGAGGCGCAAGAAAGGCAACTTTTGTCGACCAGTCGCGCGCATCGATTGAGATTATCCGGCGCAACCTCTCTTCGACCGGTCTTGCCGGAGAAGCGAATGTCGTGATGGACAGCGCCGAGTCTTTTCTTGGAAAGACCAGGGAAAAATTTGATTTTATCTTTTTGGATCCGCCCTATAATAAGGGCTTTGGAATGAAACTTCTTCCGCTGCTGTCCCAGGTATTGGCAGATAACGGACTTGTTCTGTTTGAGCATTCCCGGGATGAGGTATTGCCGGAAGAGGTACAGGGACTCAGACGGGTGAAAGAATACCGTTATGGCAAGACTCTGATCACGACCTATACACATATTGATCCGCAGCAGGACGCCTGACGTTCTGCCGGAAAGGGGACGTTTCTTTGAATAAGACAGCAGTCTGTCCGGGCAGTTTTGACCCGATCACAGTAGGACATCTGGATATTATCAGCCGGGCTGCACGGTTGTTCGACCGTGTGGTTGTACTCGTTTCTGTCAATGCGGCGAAGCATACCTCTTTTTCATTGGAAGAGAGGGTGGAGCTGGCACGTAAGGTGACAGCGCATCTGGATAATGTCTGTGTCGAAAGTTTTGATGGACTTTTGGTGGATTACCTGCGGAGACTGGGCGACTGTGCGATCGTCAAAGGGCTTCGGGCGGTTTCGGACTTTGAGTATGAGTTTCAGATGGCGCTTGCAAATAAAAAGCTGTATGACGGCGCGGAAACAATCTTTTTGACCACCGGTGCGGAGAACATGTATCTCAGCTCCAGTCTGGTGAAACAGATTGCACATTTTGGCGGAGATATCAGTGGGTTTGTACCCGACTGTATCCTGCAGGAAATAAAGGAACG
>DVLW01000080.1 GCA_018715285.1 Candidatus Faecivivens stercoripullorum
TTGTTGCCAACGCTCTGCAATTAAGCTATTAGGGCGCACGTCTCCATTTACCAAAATAAATGAAAACCGCACTCCGTTTACCCGGAATGCCTGCGGCCACCTGCCGCCTGATAGATTCCCAGCTGAATTCACAAATAAAAGTACCGTTTCCCATCATTTAACAGATTTTACTCTGCCGGAAAAGCTACTTTAATTCGGATCAATGGTTTTCAGTTTCTTTCTGACGCGCTGCAGAGCATTATCAACCGATTTCAGCGAAATATGAAGGGTATCTGCTATCGTCTGATAATCAAACCCGCCAAGGTGTGCCAGAAATATCTTCTTCTCCATCGGAGAGAGAAGTTCTTCCAGACTGTCCATTACCTGCCTGAGCTGTTCCCTTCCCAGAAACAGCTGTTCCGGGTCAGGGGTAACACCTTCCATGCTGTCCTCCAGCGGCACAATGTCCGCCTCGCCGCTTCCGCTGTCACGCATTGCACGGAACATCCGGTTGCGGATACAGATATAGGCATATGAACTGAAATGGACATCCTTTGCGGGATCGAAGCCTCCTATAGCGTTCAAAAGGCCGATACAGCCTTCCTGAACCAGGTCTTCAAAATCCAGAATCCCACGATACTGGTATGCAAGCTTTTGCACCAGCCGCAGATACCGGGATATCAGCACGCCTTCTGCGCTGCGGTCGCCCATGGCAGCCGCCTGGCAGAGTACCTCATCCGACACCTGCCCGGAAAGGTCTTTCACGTTCCCATCATCCTTTCCGTTCAGAAACGCCAACTTGCATATACATATCATACACTTTCCGGGGACAATTGTCAAGTGATTTACAGGAAAAATTGAAAAAAGTTTCGACACTTTGCGACTTTTTTGGGGTTTGTACCGATAATTGTAACCAAATCATGAAACAATTATAGAATTATATCAAAATGTTCCCTATTTTTTCCAATGCTGTCCACTACCCGCAGTCCCTTTCACGCGGCCATTCCCCGGACAGCCATATCAAACTGAGCCGCCCGGGGAATACCATTATTCTTTAGTTGCAGCAGCAATCCTGTTTGGGAGGGAAGAACTCCGAAACAGGGAAGCGAATCTTGCGGAACATCTCGCAGGGGTCTTCGCTGCAGGAGGTGGTGCATTCCTTTTCGGGGATGCAGAAGTCGTAGACAGGCACCATCATCTGGATATCGCGTTCCAGCGATACGATGGTAAACAGGCCAACCGTCAGATACAGGTATTTGCCGCCTCTGCTGACAATCGGGCCGCCCAGCAGGTTTTCGATCTCACACGGGAAGTTGACGCTTTCGCATCCGCATTCCGGCTTGGGATGTTCACAGACACGCAATCCCAGGCAGACCGGATCAACCGTCTGTACCTGTGCAATCGGCATATCGGTGCAGACCGTTCCCAGTTTGGAGCAGTCGGAGCGGAAGCTGCGCACGCTTCCCTCAGAACCGAACAGGATAACTTTCTTGTCAAATACGGCAACGCCCTGTACCGTCTGAGGTGCTGCACAGCCGCCTGCACCGTAAACGTCCAACGTCACCAGGAAATAGAAGGTCATATCGACCGAATAGTACCCGGCATTGAACGGGACTTCCTCGACATCCATCGATACATGCAGTACGTCGATATCCCTGCATTTGACGCTGTTGCCTTCGTTGATGATCGACTGGCCGCACTCTGTCAGGTAGATTCTCATGTCTTCCAGGCAGTCCTTGCCGGAACAGGAATCATACACTCTGCCGGCGTTCATGCAGACTGCTTCCCGGAATCCACCCAGCGACGCGGCCTCACAGGCTGCGCCCGAAGTCCCGGAAATTCCGGTACTTCCATTGCTGTTGTTATTGTTTCCATGGTGCGCCGCGGAAAGGGGTGTGTTGCTCCGGTTTCCATTGTAAGTAATCGCTTCAGGCATAAATTGTTCCTCCCTCGCAAGTCTCGCCGTCAACCGGGTCTTACCGGGCGGCGTACTGCATTTTATGCCATTGCCGCTGAAAATGTGCAACAAAAAAGGCCGGAACCTGTCCGGCTAAAAAGAAAGGATGTCTGTTGATGCAGATTTTGAAATTTACCGCCGATGAACCCGCCTGTTATTCCCAGGAATATGACCTGCGCAACCTTGTGCTCCGTCATCCGCTCGGGCTTGATCTGAAAGATGAAGACCTCTCCCGGGATAAGACCGATATCCATCTTGGGGTATTTGATGGAGAAAAACTGGTCGCTTCGCTGATTCTCCATCCGATGGAAGACGGTATTGTCCAGATGCGCCAGGTCTGCACCCATCCCGACAGACAGGGTGAAGGTCTGGGAAAGATGCTGGTTGAAGCTGCCGAACAGCTGGCAAAAGAGGAAGGTTTCCGGCAGATGGTGCTGCATGGCAGACAGACAGCCGCCGGTTTTTACCGCAAGCTGGGATATCAGACCGATGACGTGGTTTTTACCGAGCTGGGGATTCCGCATATTTCCTTTAGCAAGTTACTGTGATATTGAAAAGCGCGAAAAGATATTGTATAATAATAGGTACCATCAAATCGCTGCCCTGTCCGGACGGTGATTTTTCGGCAGATTATCAGCCGGGTCGGTCCACCAAAGGTTCATCCTCTGCACCGTCCCGAAAATTCATCTTGCTTTCAGAGAAAGGATGAGAATAATGACCGCACTAATTCTGGAAGGCGGCGGTATGCGCGGACTTTTTACCGCTGGTGCGCTGGACGCATTTCTTGACGCAGATATCAAAATCCCACGCTGCTATGGTGTCTCCGCCGGCGCCTGCAACGCCATCTCCTACTATACCGGCCAGCGTGGACGCAGCCGGGCTGTCAATGTCAATTACGTCAACGATAAACGGTACGTCAGCTGGGAAAACCTGCTGGATGGCGGCAGTATGTTCAGCGAAGAGATGATGTTCCACACCATTCCCGAAAAACTGCTGCCCTTTGATTATGACAAATACCGTGATGTCAATCCCGATTCCTGGGCGGTCTGCACCAGTCTGCTCTCCGGACGCGCGGTCTACATCCGGGTACCGGCCGATCTTCGGGAAGAATACCGTCCGATCTTAGCTTCGATGTCACTGCCGCTTGTCTCCAAGCCGGTCAGATATAAAGGGGATCTGCTGCTGGACGGTGGTGTCGCCGACTCGATTCCGGCAGCCAAAGCCATCAGGGACGGCGCCGACAAGCTGGTCATCATCCTCACCCAGCACGACGGCTACCAGAAACAGCAGGAAAAACTGCTCCCGATGTACCGTGTCTGGTATCATGACTACCCCAGTTTTGTCCGGACCGCCTCCAGACGTCATATCGTTTATAACCAGTCGCTTGAACTCATCCGGCAGCTGGAAAAGGAAGGCAAGGCAATCGTCATCCGTCCGCCGCGGCCGGTCGAAATCAGCCGGGTGGAAAAGGATGTCCGCAAGCTCAACGCCCTTTATCAGGAAGGCTACAACGCGGCATTCGCCAAAGCCGACGCAATCCGGGAGTTTCTCGGAGAATAATCTGCCCCATTACAGCAGGAAAGGAAGCATTTTGACATGAGCCATCTGACCATTCCCGAAGGATACACCCCTGTACTCAACCTGTACGATACCCAGAAAGCCATCGGCCTGACCAAACGGCTGTTTGAGGATATGCTCTGCGGAGCACTCAACCTGCGCCGTGTCTCGGCTCCGCTTTTTCTGGAAGCGTCGACCGGTCTGAACGATGACTTAAACGGTGTTGAGCGCCCGGTATCCTTTACCATCCGCGACACCGGCACCGAAGCCCAGGTTGTCCATTCGCTCGCCAAATGGAAACGCCAGGCGCTGCATGATTACGGTTTTGAACCCGGAACCGGGCTGTACACCGATATGAACGCCATCCGCCGTGATGAGGAGCTGGATAATCTGCATTCGCTGTACGTCGACCAGTGGGACTGGGAAAAGGTCATCACCAAGGGTGAACGGACGCCTGAATACCTCTGCCGGACGGTACGCAGCATTGTCCACGCCATCTGTTCCACCCAGAAAACGCTTTGGGCTATCTTCCCGCAACTGAGCACCCATACACCGCTGAAAGAAGATGTCACCTTCATCACCACCCAACAGCTTGAAGACCGTTACCCCGACCTGACTCCGAAACAACGTGAAAATGCCATCACCAAGGAGCTGGGAACCGTTTTCCTGATGCAGATTGGCGGTGCCCTCAAGAGCGGCAAACCGCACGACGGCAGAGCACCCGACTATGACGACTGGAGCCTGAACGGTGATATCCTTTTCTGGAATGAAACGCTTGGCTGTGGATTTGAAGTCTCGTCGATGGGTATCCGTGTCAGCCCGGAAAGCCTTGACCGTCAGCTGACGATTGCCGGATGTGATGACCGCCGTTCGCTTCCTTTCCATCGTGCACTGCTTGCCGGTGAACTTCCCTATACCATCGGCGGCGGTATCGGACAGTCGCGGCTTTGTATGCTGCTCTTAGGCAGCGCCCATATCGGCGAGGTCCAGTCCTCTGTCTGGGACAATGAAACCCGCGAACAGTGCAAAAAAGCAGGTATCCCGATTCTGTAATGCAGTGCCTGTGCGCAGACTGCCTGTCTGTTCACGCGAGCGGCGCAGAGCCTGCGCTCCCAGTTCGCGTCGTTCGCCCGCGTGCCGACGGGCTCGGTTGTGCGAAACGCTAACTGAGTGGTCGCGGCTGAAAGTTTTTGCTCAGTTGACGGAGAGCATGATTTAAAAGTTTAGGTCAAGCCTTTTCAAAGGCTTGCAGGTCCAGGACAGAGTCCTGGTCGCCTTCCGCAGAAGGCGAAATCTCCTTATCCCCCAAACCAGCTCAGCAAGGGGTAGCAAAATACCCGCAGGTATTTTGCGTAGGGGACGCATAGCAAGGGCGTCCCCTATGAAAAAAGTCCGCTCGATGCGGGCTTTTTTCATAATCGTCCGAGCTGTAAACTACCGATTACGCACCCACTGGAACTACGTGGGCCGGCACGGCGCTAACGTCATTTGCTCTGTTCCCCTCGCTGACTGTCCGGTGGACAGTCAGCGACAGCAAAAGTTGGTTTCCATTGCCAGTTCCGCATTGACTGCTCCTGCTGCACAACCCACCACAAACAGAACAAAAGCCGGTATTTCCGCAAGCGTAACCGCTTAAAGGCAATACCGGCTTTATCATTTTATCATACATACAAAACCGGCAGAGGATGACTCCCCTGCCGGTTTATTTTACATCCGATAAAGATTATTTCTTGTACCAGATATTTTCGATATAGTCACGGACCGAACGGTCAGCCGAGAAGATACCGGACTCTGCAATATTGCGCAGGGACATCTGGTTCCAGTGTCTCTGGTCGAGGTAGCTTTCGCCGACGGTGTTCTGAGCCTGACGGTAGCTGTCAAAATCAGCCAGCGACATATACTGGTCGTTCTGCAGCAGGTAGTTGATGATGGTATCGAAGTTCTTGCCATCCAAACCGCCGCGGCGGACAAATTCGACAATCTCCTGGAGGTAAGGATTGCTGTTGTAGCAGTTCCAGGGGTTGTAACCGTTTCTGCCCAGCTCGACGACTTCGGGCGTATTCATACCGAAGATGAAGATATTGTCGCTGCCGACAACCTCATGAATCTCGACGTTAGCGCCGTCCATGGTGCCGAGGGTGATTGCGCCGTTGAGCATCATCTTCATGTTGCCGGTACCGGATGCTTCCTTACCAGCCTGAGAGATCTGCTCGGAGATTTCAGCTGCCGGGTAGATGATCTCAGCCAGAGAAACGCGGTAGTTCTCCAGGAAGATAACCTTCAGCTGACCATCCAGCGAAGAGTCACGGTTGACGACATCGCTGATTGCGCAGATAAAGCGGATGATTTCCTTAGCCATGTAGTAGCCTGCGGAAGCCTTCGCGCCGAAGATGAAGGTTCTGGGAGTAATCCGTGCGCCCTTCTTGATTTCGAGGTAGAGGTGCAGGATTTCCAGTGCGTTGAGCAGCTGACGTTTGTACTCGTGCAGACGTTTGACCTGAACGTCAAAGATGGAGTTCGGGTCAACCTTGATGCCGTTATGAGCAGCAATGTATTTAGCCAGGCGCTCTTTGTTCGCATATTTGATCTTGCCGAGCTGTTCGAGAACAGAAGAATCGTTCATGAACTTTTTGAGCTGAGACAGCTGAGAAAGATCATGCACATATCCGTCGCCGATCAGGCCGGTAATCATATCAGCCAGCAGCGGGTTGCCCTGGTTGAGCCAGCGTCTTGCGGTGATACCGTTGGTAACGTTGGTCAGCTTGCCGGGATAGATATCGTTGAAGTCCTTGAACAGGTCGTTCTTCAGGATATCCGAGTGCAGCTTGGAAACGCCGTTGACCGAGAAGCAGCAGATCAGGCAGAGGTTTGCCATGCGGACCTGGTTGTCGCCAATTGCAGCCATATTGGCAATTGCGCCGCGTTTTTCGGGGAAGTTGTCATAGACATAGTTGCAGAAACGACGGTTGATTTCCTCAACAATCGAGGTGATTCGGGGCAGGTGATGACGGAACAGGCCGAGATCCCATTTTTCCAGAGCTTCGCTCATGACGGTATGGTTGGTGTAAGCCAGGGTATGGCAGGTGATATCCCAAGCCTTTTCCCAGGAGTAGCCAAAGTCATCCAGCAGGATTCTCATCAGCTCAGGTACGCACAGAGCCGGATGGGTATCGTTGATATGAACGACAGCCTTATCAGCGAGGTTATCCAGAGAAGGATTGGTGCGCAGATGAATCTGGACGATGTTCTGCAGCGAAGCGGATACGAAGAAGTACTGCTGTTTCAGACGCAGGCTCTTACCTTCGATATGATCGTCTGCCGGATACAGAACCTTGGAGATTGCCTCAGCGCGGTTGCCGCCTTCCATCGACTTAACGTGTTCACCTCTGGTGAACTTGCCGATATCAAACGAGTCGATCGACTCTGCACTCCACAGGCGCAGCGAGTTGACCGCATCGCTGTCCTTACCGGAGATCAGGAAATCGTACGGTACAGCGCGGACGGTATAGTAATTCTTATGAATAGTCTTGAGGCCGGTTTCGCCCCATTCTTCCTTGACTTCGCCGTCAAAGTGGATTTCCTTAGCCTCGTCACGGCGGGGAACCAGCCAGTAGCCGCCCAGTTCCAGCCAGTTGTCCGGGAATTCCATCTGCCAGCCGTCAACGATCTTCTGGCGGAAGATACCAAATTCATACCGGATCGAAAAACCGGTAATCGGATAATTCATGGTAGTAGCTGCATCCATGTAGCAGGAAGCGAGTCGGCCCAGACCACCATTGCCCAGACCAGCGTCAGGTTCCATCTCATAGATTTTTTCCAGATCGAAGCCCAGTTCTTTGACAGCCTCTTTCATTTCAGCTTCCATGCTGAGGTTGTAGAGGTTATTTTTCAGAGAACGGCCGACCAGAAATTCCATCGACATATAATAAATACGCTTCTGATCAGAATGTTTGAGCTTTTCATTGTAGTCGCCGCGTTTGTCCAGCA
The DNA here is from genome assembly GCA_018715285.1 of Candidatus Faecivivens stercoripullorum. Lineage (GTDB taxonomy): Bacteria > Bacillota > Clostridia > Oscillospirales > Ruminococcaceae > Faecivivens > Faecivivens stercoripullorum. The sequence continues at coordinate 7,481 of DVLW01000080.1, forward strand.
GCTTCTGACGGACAACAGTCAGAACGGCGCCGTACATCTGAAGGATAGTTGCATCATCCGCATCATAGCCATAATCGGCACGAAGCGTTTTGACCAGCTCCTCCTTGAGCTCGTTTACGGAATAAGACATCAAATTTCCTCTCTTTCAATCGGTTTATATCATCCGCCGGGCGAACCAGCCACACCAGCAGACAATACGAAAAGGGACCTGTTTCCTTTTCGCACAGAGGCTGACCGAAACTGTCAGCCTCTGTGCCAGAAGAAAACCCAAACCAGTACGCAAAAATACCAGCCTGGGAAGAACCCTTAAAAAAGGGTTCTTCCCGACTGAATAAAAAAGGTGCACAGACTTGTTTTAATCAGATGGATTCATACAGACGGATGTATTTATCCGCCGAAACATCCCAGGAGTAATCGCCGCTCATGCCGTTAAGCATGATTTTATCGCGGGATTCCTTATTATACCAGATATCCAGCGCACGTTCAATTGCGTTGTACATATCCCAGGAATTGTACGACTGGAAGTTGACGCCGGTACCGGTACCCGTCACAGGATTATACGGGATAACGGTGTCGCGCAGACCGCCGACCGCATGAACGACCGGAATTGTACCATAGCGCATCGAAATCAGCTGAGCAAGGCCGCAGGGTTCCGACTTACTGGGCATCAGGAACAGGTCAGCGCCGGCATAGATCTTCTGAGCCATCGAGGACGAGAAGGTAATCATCGCACGCATCTTATCATGATATGCTGCATCGCAAAAACGCATGAAGTCTTCAATCTCAGGATAACCGGTGCCAAGGACAACCAGCTGGATATCCTTCTTCATCAGCTCTTCCATGATCGGGTACATCAGATCGATACCCTTCTGGGAGGTCAGCCGTCCGACCATGCCGATTACCGGGACATTTGCGTCCACTCTGAGGCCGAGTTCCTTCTGAAGAGCCAGCTTGTTGCCGACCTTCTTCTCACGGGTCTTGACATCATAGTGAACTGCAATCTGGGGGTCAGTCGCAGGATTGAAGGTATCCATATCAATACCATTGACAATACCCGAGAGTTTATACCGTCTAGGACGCAGAATGCTGTCCAGACCGAACGAGAAGTACGGATCGAGGATCTCATTCGCATAGCTTTCCGAAACGGTCGTTACAGCGTTGGCACGTTCAATCGCGCCTTTCATCAGGTTGAGACATCCGTCATGCTCCACAACCGAAATCCAGTCCGGCGGCAGTGCAAAAACAGTTCCCATCGTATCCAGGCCATACTTGCCCTGGAACTCGATATTGTGAATCGAAAAGACAGTCTTGATATAATCATAGCCTTCACGCCAGCGGTACTGGCAGTCCAGATACACCGGAATAGCGGCAGTATGCCAGTCATTGGCATGGATGATATCGGGGAAGAAATCTACCTGAGGCAGGATTTCCAGAACCGCTCTGGAGAAGTATGCAAACCGTTCGCCGTCGTCAAATTCTCCATAAGGTGCTCTTCTGCGGAAATAATATTCATTATCGATCAGGTAGTAGATTACCCCATCAACCTCAGCCTCAAAAATGCCGCAGTAGCTGTTGCGCCAGCCGTGCATAAAGTAAAAATACTTCAGATACCGGCATTTATCCCGCATTTCCTGTCTGATAGAGGAATACAGCGGCAATACAACCCTGACATCATGACCTTTGGCGACCAAAGCCTTAGGCAGTGCGCCCGCAACGTCGCCCAGACCGCCGACCTTGATAAAGGGCAGCGCCTCGGCAGCCGCAAACAAAATTTTCATCGGTCTCATCCTTTCTTACCAAAACCTCAAAAGACGCCCTGCCCTGGAAGACAGGGCGTCTTTACAGAGGCTGCAAATCTTATACGACCTGACCCTTGGAGATAACGTAGGGGTAGGTAGGATAGCCGCTCAGCACATGATCTGCCTGAATTTCAACATCCTTATCGGTAATTACGCAGTCCAGTTTTGCATCCGAATGGATAACCGAATTCTGGCCGATTACGCAGTTTTTCAGTACTGCGCCCTTTTCAATCCGCACGCCGCGGAAGATAACACAGTTTTCGATTGTACCATCGATGACGCAGCCGTCTGCAATCAGGCTGTTTTTGACCTTGCTCTCGAATCCGTACAGGGTAGGAGCGCTGTTCTTGACACGGGTCAGAATCGGGGTTTCGGATTCAAATACCTCTTTGCGGACAGCGGGAGTCAGCATTTCCATGCTTGCCTTGTAAACATCGCCGACGGTATTGATAACCGCGCAGTAACCGGTATGTTCATAACCGCAGACACGGAGTTTATTGATATTTCTGGTGATGAAATCACGTTCAAAATCAGTCCAGCCGTAGGTATAGGCACGTTCCAGCAGGCTCAGAAGCAGTTCTTTATTAAAGACATAGACTTTCAGACCCTGATTCTGGCAGTCGCTCATCTGACCAGCGGCATAATATGCGTCGACAATTCGACCGTCGCGGTCTTCATCCAGCACCAGACCGTTATAAACAGCATCGCTGCGTTTCTGGTAAACAACGGTAATATCAGCGTCTTTACCAATATGATACCGCACCAGGTCAGCAAAGTCAATGTTCATAACGATGTTCGTGTCCGACAAAATCACGTATTCTTCGTTACAATCTTCCAAATATGCCTTGCAGGAAAGCAGTGCATCGATTTTGGAACGGCTTCTGGTAGCCGCGGAATCAGCCTTTGCAAAAGGAGTCAGGATTTTCAGACCGCCGTTTCTGCGGTCGAGGTCCCAGTCCTTGCCGGCGCCCAGATGGTCAACCAGCGAGCCATAATGTTCCTTGGTCAGGATGCCGATATTGTCAACGCCGGATTTAACCAGCGAAGAAAGTACAAAGTCAATCAGGCGGTAACGGCTTGCAAACGGAACGGTTGCAAGAGTACGTTCTGCCGCCAGTTCATTATTGACAGCTGCAAAGCTGTCAGAAAAGAGTACACACATTGTTTTCGTAATCATTTAGGATACCTCCACTTTTTGTCAGCTCCGGCGTTCCCGGCCGGTATACCGGACTTTACCACCAGTTCCGGTTATCTGTTGGCGTCAGGTTCAATCATCTCTTTGGGACGGACGACCTGGCCCTTTTTGATGATTGCGCCGCGTCCGACAACTGCGATGCCCCATTCAGACGCATCGGGATAGTTGCAGGGATCGTCACCGACAATGGCGCCCTCTTCGATGATCGCATCTTCCGCGATAATCGCATATTTAACGCTTGCGCCCTTCTTGATTACGGTATTGCTCATGACGACTGCGGAGTTCAGTTCAGCGCCTTCCTCAACGGTAACGTTGGAGAAGAGGACCGAGTACCACAGTTTGCCGTCGATCTCGCAGCCTTCGGTTACAATCGACTCGGCGATTTCAGCATGTTCATCGATGTAGTGCGGCGGATGTGCCTCGCTTCTGGAGTAGATCTTCCAGTCAGCGGAATCCAGCTGCAATCCGCTCTCAGGATTGAGCAGGTCCATATTGGCATCCCACAGCGAGGAGATGGTTCCGACGTCTTTCCAGTATCCGTCGAATTCCCAGGCCATCAGCTTGTCGCCGTTGCCCAGCATCATCGGGATGATGTTCTTGCCAAAGTCATTGGAAGAATTGGGGTCAGCCTCATCGGCGATCAGAGCTGCGCGGAGTTTCTTCCAGTTAAAGATGTAGATACCCATCGAAGCAAGGGTAGACTTGGGATGTTTGGGTTTTTCTTCAAACTCATAGATGGTATGGTCAGCGTTGCAGTTCATGATACCGAAACGGGAAGCCTCTTCCATCGAAACATTCAGTACGGCGATGGTCGCGTCCGACTGATTTTCCTTATGGTAAGCGAGCATCTTTGCATAATCCATCTTATAGATATGGTCACCCGAAAGGATCAGAACGTTTTCAGGATCATACCGGTCGATAAAATTGATATTCTGATAAATTGCGTTAGCAGTTCCCTTGTACCATTCGCTGCCCTTGTCGGTCTGGTAAGGAGGCAGGATATAGACGCCGCCATTGAGGCGGTCCAGGTCCCAGGGCTGTCCGTTGCCGATATAGGAGTTCAGTTCCAGCGGACGATACTGGGTGAGAACGCCGACGGTATCGATTCCGGAGTTTACGCAGTTGGACAGCGGGAAGTCGATGATCTTATACTTGCCGCCAAAGGAAACTGCGGGTTTTGCCACTTCCTTGGTCAGGACGTAAAGACGGGAGCCTTGTCCGCCTGCCAGAAGCATTGCAATTGTGTCTTTTTTCTGTGTCATACTGGTGCACCTCTTCAAGATTTTTCAGCAAAGCCGTCTCACAGGAGACAGCTTTGCTGTTTTTGGGTATCCTGCCTTATATCATAAACATCTGAAAAGCAATTTCAGATGGTCATGCCTCCTGATCTTTTTTTACTCTGCGTTTGGCAGCCGGCTTTTTTTCAGCCGCCTTTTTGGTCGTCTTACCGGCAGACTTTGCAGACTTTTCCGTCTTCACGGTCTTTTTACTGCCGCTTTCAGATTTCACCCGACGGGTTGATTCCCGTGCAGTTCCCTTTTTCTCGACCGTCTCGCTTGCTTTGGGCGGAGAAGCCTTTTTATACAGGTAGATAGTCGTGAAAGCCGGAAGTGTCAGCGATACGCAGCAGCTGCGGCCGTGCATCGGGGTCTGTTTGGTATAGATACGCGGGTTATCGACGCCCTTGCCGCCGAAACGGGTAAAGTCAGTCGAGAAGATTTCGTCATAACGTCCGCGTCTCGGAACGCCGATCCGGTAATCCTCACGGGTTACCGACGAGAAGTTGCAGATAACAATGACTTCATTACCCTTCTTATCCCGGCGCAGGAACGAGATGATGTTCTGTTCCGCATTGTCGCAGGACAGCCAGTCAAAGCCATCCCAGCCGCCATCCAGTTCCCACATTGCGGGTGTATCCCGGTAGAACTGGAACAGTTCGCGGCTGAAATCCTTGAACTGGCGGTGCTTGTCAAACCGCAGCAGATCCCATCCGATGGTCTTTTCCTCGCTCCACTCGTCAAACTGTGCCAGCTCACAGCCCATGAACAGCAGTTTCTTGCCGGGATGGGCATACATATATGCGATGTAGGCGCGCAGGTTATCAAACTTCTGCTCATAATCGCCCGGCATCTTGTTAATCAGCGAGCACTTGCCATGTACCACCTCGTCATGCGACAGCGGCAGAATGAAGTTCTCGGAGAAAGCGTAAGTAAGGCTGAAAGTAAGGTTGTTATGCACACCCTTGCGGAAGAACGGGTCGGTCTGCATATATTTGATCGAGTCGTTCATCCAGCCCATATTCCACTTGAAGTCAAATCCCAAACCGTCTTCTTCGACCGGATGGGTAACCTTGGGGAATGCGGTCGATTCCTCAGCGATGGTCAGAACGCCGGGGAAAGCGGTGTGCAGATAATGGTTAAAGCGCTTGAGGAACTCGATTGCCTCGAGGTTCCAGTTGCCGCCGTAGATATTGGGCATCCAGCCGCCGTCCTTCTTGCCGTAATCCAGATACAGCATCGAAGCGACCGCATCGACTCTGAGTCCGTCGATATGGTACCGGTCCACCCAGTTTGCAGCCGACGAAATCAGGAAGGACATGACCTCACCGCGGCCATAGTCAAAGATCATCGTACCCCAGTCCGGGTGTTCACCCTTACGGGCATCGGCGTATTCATAGCAGGGTGTGCCGTCAAACCGTCTGAGACCGTGCGCATCCCGCGGGAAATGTGCGGGAACCCAGTCCATCAGAACACCGATACCGGCCTGATGGCAGCGGTCGACAAAACGCATCAGCATTTCAGGGGTTCCATACCGGGAAGTCGGCGCGAAATAGCCGGTTACCTGGTATCCCCACGAGCCGTCGAACGGGTATTCCGATAGCGGCATCAGTTCGATATGGGTATAACCCATCTCCTGAATATACGGAATCAGCTGATCGGCCAGACTATCATAATCCAGAGTATCGCCAGACTCAAACCGTCTCCAGCTTCCGGCGTGCATCTCATAGATATTCATCGGTTTACCGACTGCGCCGCCCTTTTCACGCTGGGCAATCCAGGCGCCGTCACCCCACTGGTAATCAGGCAGGTCGTAAACCTTGGAAGCCGTACCGGGACGGGTTTCATTATGGGTAGCATAGGGGTCTGCGTGGTAGAGCAGTTCCCCGTCGGGGCTTTCGACCACAATCTTATACAGATCATACTGAGAAAGTCCGGGGATTTCGACCTCCCAGATTCCCTGGTCACTGATCTTCTTCATCGGCCACCGGCGGGCATCCCAGTCACAGAACGCACCGGTGATATAAACATTTCTGGCGTTGGGTGCCCAGGTGCGGAAGATGTGACCGTTTTCTCCCTTTTGACAGCCCAAGTATTCATAGCACTTGTAATTTGAACCCTGATGGAACAGATACACGGCCATGGAATTTTCCTGCTG
>DVLW01000081.1 GCA_018715285.1 Candidatus Faecivivens stercoripullorum
TCGCAGTCTGCTTCAATGTCAGACTGGACTATGTATCCCATCAGCCAGACCAGCGGATTGAACCAATGGATAACGCAGGTCAGAAAAATGAGCCACTTGATCAGAATATGAAACCGGCGGATGTGGAGGTATTCATGTGTCAGAATCAGATCAAGCTGTTTTTCATCAGCTTCAGCAGATTCCTTATCCAGCAGAATGACCGGACGAATCAGCCCATACACAACCGGCGTCGGAATACGGTCGTATACACGAATCTGATAAGGACGCCGGAGCGGGTGCGCATCCTGCCATTGTCGGATATATGGCCGGTCGGCTGGAAGGCTTTCGGAAAGCTGTTTGCAGTTTCGGTAGTAACGTGCCAGATGAACACCGCAGCAGATGACCGCACCTGCAAGCCATATCAGTTTTAATGCTGTCCAGTTGATTTTGTCTGAGAAATACGACTCGATTACCAGCCTGGAAAGCGGCAGTTCGGCAGAAGCAACCGAAAAATCATTTATAATTTCTTCTGGCGTATACGGGTTTCCGGTGACCGTAAAATAGCTATAGAAACTCATATACACCGGCAGAAAAAGCGGACAAACCAGCCGGATAACCGAAAGGCTCCACACCATCAGAGCGGCACGGCCTGAACACCATTTCCGAATAATCGGCCGCATCAGCAAGGTAATCAAAATCAGGATGCTTCCACCCAGAGACATGGAAAGTAAAGTCGTCACGGCGAGTCCTCCTTTCGTTCTTCCAGAAGACGCAGTAATGCAGCTCTGGTTTCATCGGAAAGTTTTTGCCGGTCGAGCAGCGCCGCAAAAAACAGCTTGGAAGACCCATGAAACATCCGGTTTACCAGATGATCCAGCTCTGCCTGCTGTACCTCTGCTTCAGAAATCAGCGGGCGGCAGATAAATCCCGGTTCAATCCGTTCGATAGCGCCTTTTTGCACCAGTCGCTTGATAACAGTGTAGGTGGTATTTTTATTCCACCCAATGCTGTCCCTGAGAATGGTTACCAGCTCTTTTGCCGACTTGTCGCCTTCCGACCAGAGCAGCCGCATAATATGCAGTTCTGCATCGAATAATTGCTGTTCCATTTCGTCACCTCCAATCAGACTATCGCAATCGTCTATAATATCAGACTATCACGATAGTCTGATATTGTCAATGGGTTTAGGTACGGAAATTCATAATTTTTGTCCGAAATCCCTTAGATTTTGCAAAACCCCTTGTCGGGAGAACTTCTTTCTGTTATGCTGTAATCAAACCTACACAGAAAGGAAATCGGTATGAGAAGTACGCTGAGTACCCTTTGCAGTAATTTTATTGAAAACCGGGACGTCATCAAATCGGACTATATTTTTGAAAGCAGCTATATGTACCCGGTAGCCGCCGCGATTTTTACCGGCGCGCACCAGCGCGCAGACAGCGCCAGGCTTAAAGAAGCGGAATATATATTAAAAGATAACACCGGTATATTTTCTAATTTCAGAGGAACGCTGAAACTTCCGATGATTGCACTTTTGGCTGTTTCTCAAAATCCTGAGGAAAAGATGCGCAATGCGATGGACGTCTATCGTCGCTTAAAGGAACTTTTCTGGACTTCAACTTATCTGCCGGTTGCATCGATGGTGATTGCCGATCTGGTTGCACCGCAGGAATATTCGGCGGTCGCCGCACGTACTCGGCATATTTATGAACTGATGAAAGGTGAGCATCCGTTTTTGACTTCTGCAGAAGACAGCGTGTTTGCGGCGTTGCTGGCGTTGTCGGATTTGACTGATGAGCAGATTGTCGCCGAGACGGAATACTGTTATCAGCTGCTGAATGGGGAATTCTGGTCAGGAAATTCTGTTCAGTCGCTCAGTCATGTGCTGGCGATGGGACAGGGAAGTCCGGAGGCTAAATGCCGTAAAACAATCGAGCTGTATCAGACACTGAAAGAAAATGGAATGCGGTACGGCAGACAGTATGAGCTTGCAACACTGGGAGTGCTGGCGTTGCTGCCAGTTGGCGTTGACGGGCTGATGATGGATATGGCGGAAGTGGATGAATTTCTGTCTGGCCAGCGTGGATATGGATTTTTTGGCGTCGGCAGAAAACAACGTTTGATGCACGCGGCTATGCTGGTTGCCAGTAATTATACCAGCGAAGAGCCAAATCATACCATCATGAACTCAGCTGCACTGAATAGTACGATTGCGTTGATTATTGCGCAGGAAATGGCAATTTGCGCGACGATTGCTGCATCCAGTGCAGCAGCTGTTGCACATTCTGCGGCAAATTCATAAATAGTGTGCAAAGCTGGCTATTTGATAGTCAGCTTTGCTAATATATGTACCATTTGCAACGGGAAAATGGAAATTACGACAAAATGTGGTTTTGAGTGTTGACATTCGTTTCCAGCTGTGGTATTATAATTAAGCTGTCGCGTGAGATACGAGGTCAAACGCCGACAACGAACCTTGAAAATTGTATCAGTCGCCAAAGGTAAATCAGGAACTTTATTGAGTTTGCTGAAAAGTTTGGCAGGAAGCGACAGCTTCCTGAAAAAAACTTTTTCAAAAAACTTCAAAAAAGTACTTGACAAACCGAAAACGATGTGGTATAATAAATAAGCTGTCACCGAGAGCAACTCAAACGAAAACTTGAGAGCAAAACGGTAACACAAAGGAAACTTGAAAATTAAACAGTATCGAATATGCGAATGAACGAAACCCGGATTTCTTTTGGAAATCCAGTTTAAAAGTAATTCAAACAACAAAGCGATGATTACATCGTCAGAGTTGTTCTGAGTATTTAGATTATAACACCTTTTGGTGTTTTAATAAGATCAAATTAAGAGTTTGATCCTGGCTCAGGACGAACGCTGGCGGCGCGCCTAACACATGCAAGTCGAACGAAGAAAGCGATAGTTTACTAGAGCTTTCTTAGTGGCGGACGGGTGAGTAACACGTGAAGAACCTGCCTTACAGAGGGGGACAACAGTTGGAAACGACTGCTAATACCGCATAACGCTTTTGAGAGGCATCTCTTGAAAGCCAAAGGAGCAATCCGCTGTAAGATGGCTTCGCGTCCGATTAGACAGTTGGCGGGGTAACGGCCCACCAAATCTACGATCGGTAGCCGGACTGAGAGGTTGATCGGCCACATTGGGACTGAGACACGGCCCAAACT
>DVLW01000082.1 GCA_018715285.1 Candidatus Faecivivens stercoripullorum
TTTAATGATTTCTGGTTCACCACTCGGACGCTCCATGTCATAAACAAAGAAGGTGCTGAAATTACAGGTTACAACCCAGCGTGGATGCTTGGAAACAGGAAGTTCAGTTATATAACGTTTTGCCTGCTGAAAAGGAGTCAGAAAAGAACCATCTGACTGGCGGATTGCCTTTTTCAGGTCTTTATCCAGACTTTTCTGTTCAATCAAAACCCGTGTATCCGGAATAAATCCGTCAATAAAGCTGGTGTTATCGAGAAGTACCTTTTCTTCAAATTGGATAAACTGCGCTGGATGTTCTACTCCGTAAACTTCTTCTAATAGCTGTAACCAGAATTTCTGGCTGTCGCCTTTTTCATATCCTTGTCCACTCCAGACTTCCGCAAAATTTTTTGCAGCTGCACGCTGCTGTGCATCTGTCATACAGTCGCCTCCTACTTGGATTATTCTGTAATCTATCATACCACAAACAGCTAATTTTCTCAATTAATAAGTATAAATAAACGGAGATAAAAGACTGTCATTTACTGCGGCTCACTCTTGACATTTCTTGCAAATGTGGTATACTGGTTTTCGTAAACGCCCTGACCAGGTATGGGACGGAATGTCCCGATAGCCATTTTTCAAGCATCAGAGAAGCGGGGTCACCGGCTGAAAGCCCTGCCTGCCAATGAGGAATGTGCGGAAATTCGCCTGCGAGCGGCATCCCTGAACATCATATTGCAGTAGGGGATGACGGCGCCGCCGTTATACGGAGAAAAGTGCGGGAGCTGACTTTTCAGCTGCCGAAGCTGGGTGGTACCACGGAAGCATTATGCCTTCGTCCCTGAAGTCAGGGGACGAGGGCTTTTTTTGTTGCCTTTCCCCTGTGAAAAAATAATCTGTGCGGTAAAATCCGCCGCTGAAAGGATGGAATCAACCCATGTCCATGCGAGAACAGTTGGAAGAGATCAAACAAAATGGGCTGCGCGAACTGGAAAACTTCGTCGACGCCAAAGAACTGGACAATATCCGCGTCCGTTACCTTGGAAAAAAAGGTGAACTGACCGCAATCCTCAAACAGATGGGCAAGCTCTCCGCTGAAGAGCGCCCGATTATCGGCCAGGTCGCAAACGAAGTCCGTCAGACGCTGGAAGCAGCTGTCCAGAAGAGCCTCGAAACACTGAAAGAAAAGGAACTGGCACTGCGTCTTGCTAAAGAGACAGTCGACGTCACTCTGCCTGGTGAGAGCCACAACCTTGGTGGCCTGCATCCGCTGTCGATTGTCCAGAACGAGCTGATCGATATCTTCCAGTCGATGGGATTTGATATTGTCGATGGTCCCGAAGTCGAAACCGACTATTACTGCTTTGAGGCGCTCAATGTCCCGAAAGATCATCCTGCCCGTGATATGCAGGATACCTTCTATCTCGGTGACAACCTGCTGCTCCGTACCCAGACTTCTGCGGCTCAGGCGCGCGTCATGGAAAAACGTACTCCTCCGATTCGTATCGTCTGCCCGGGACGTGTTTACCGTGCCGACGAGGTCGACGCAACCCATTCTCCTGTCTTCCATCAGATGGAAGGTCTGGTTGTCGACAAGAATATCACCATGTGCGACCTGAAAGGCTGCCTTGAGCAGTTTGCGCACGAAATTTATGGTCCTGAAACCAAGGTCCGTTTCCGTCCTTCCTTCTTCCCATTCACTGAGCCTTCGGTTGAAGTTGACGTCTCTTGCTCCGAGTGCGGCGGCAAAGGCTGCCGTATCTGCAAGGGTACCGGCTGGATTGAGATTCTCGGTGCCGGCATGGTGCACCCGAACGTCCTGCGCGGCTGTGGAATTGACCCGGATGTTTATTCCGGCTTTGCCTTTGGCATCGGCCTTGACCGTCTGACCACCACCCGCTACAAGATCAGTGATATCCGGCTGCTGTTTGAGAACGACCAGCGGTTCCTCGATCAGTTCCAGGGACGGTAAGTAACAGGAAAGGAAGGCAAGTAAAATGAAAGTATCTCTGAATTGGCTGAAACGCTATGTTGACATTGACGTAGCGCCTGAGGTCCTTTGCGATAAAATGACAATGAGCGGATTCGAGGTCGAGGAGATGACCGACCTTTCCGCAACTATGAGCAATGTCGTCGTCGGACGTGTCATGAAGATGGAACACCATCCCGATGCAGACAAGCTCTGGGTATGCCAGATCGATGTCGGCGGAGAAGAGGAAATCCAGATCATCACCGGTGCACAGAACGTTTTTGAAGGTGCGCTGGTTCCCTGTGCACTGCACGACTCTCATCTGCCCAATGGCGTCCATATCAAGCGTGGTAAACTGCGCGGCCTGCCTTCTAACGGCATGATGTGTTCCGGTGAGGAACTCTGCCTGAAAGAAGGGGATTATCCCGGCGCAGAGGTTCACGGCATTCTGATTCTGGAAGGCGACTGGAAGCCCGGTACCGATATGCGGGACGTTCTGGGAATGAATGACGTGCTGATCGACTTCTCGATTCTGTCCAACCGTCCCGACTGCAACTCGGTCATTGGTATTGCGCGTGAAGTCGCGGTTGTTCTGGGTAAGGAATTCCATGGTCCCGACACCAGCTATAAGACTAGCGGCGGCAACGTCAATGATTATATTTCCATCCGCGTTGATGACTTTGATCTCTGCCCGCGTTATGTCGGACGGGTGGTCAAAAACCTGCGGATCGGCCCTTCTCCTGAATGGATGAGAGAATGCCTGAGAAGCGCTGGTGTCCGCAGCATCAACAATATCGTTGATATCACCAACTTTGTCATGCTGGAAACCGGTCAGCCGATGCATGCATATGATCTGCGCTATGTCCGCGGCAATCAGATTATCGTCCGCCGTGCGCATGAAAATGAACCGATGAAGACATTGGATGATAAGGAACACATTCTGAATCCGGAAATGCTGGTCATTGCTGATGCAGAAAATCCTTCCTGCCTGGCTGGTGTTATGGGCAGCCTGCATTCTGAGATTGAACCGGATACCACCGAACTGCTGTTTGAGACGGCAAAATTCCGCCGTGATAATATCCGCCGTACTGCCCGTGCACTGGGTATGCGTACCGAGTCGAGCGCCCGTTTTGAAAAGGGTACCGACGTGATGGGCTGTACCTACGCAATGGACAGAGCGCTCCAGCTGATTAACGAGCTGGACTGCGGCGATATCATCGATGGTGTGATCGATGTACACGAGCAGCTTCCCGAACAGAGAGT
>DVLW01000083.1 GCA_018715285.1 Candidatus Faecivivens stercoripullorum
CCCTTGACATCCATCCCCACCGGCGTTAAGATGTAAATACGGCAGCAGCGAATAAACTCGCTGCCGCCCAAAAATATTTTTTCTATTTTACAACACATTTTCGACTTTACACAAAATTTGGGACAGACCCGTTTCTTTGCCTTTTACACGGCAACTTTCGGTGTCACGCTGGGAATTGCCTTCTCGGCAAACCTGATGACGATGTACCTCTTTTATGAGCTGCTGACACTGATTACCACACCGCTTGTCTGCCATGAGATGGACAAAAAATCAATTCACGTCGCAATGAAATACCTTTGCTACAACATTGGTGGTGCGACCCTTGCTTTTATCGGACTCTGCTTTATCTCGATTCTGGGCGGAACGACCGAGTTTGTATACGGCGGCGTTCTGGATGCGCAAGCGCTCAGCAATAATCTGACGCTGGTACGCGGTGTTTATATCGTGACATTCATCGGGTTTGGCGTTAAGTCCGCACTGTTTCCGTTTCAGAACTGGCTGCCGGCTGCATCGATTGCACCGACGCCTGTTACGGCACTGCTTCATGCGGTTGCGGTCGTCAATGCGGGTGCGTTTGCGATCATCCGCGTGACCTACTATAACTTCGGTACCGAAATGCTGCGCGGCAGCTGGGCACAGTGGATTCCGATGGCACTTTGTATTATTACAATTGTGTATGGTTCGGCCAGAGCGGTCAAGGAGCCGCATTTCAAACGCCGGCTGGCGTTTTCTACGGTGTCCAACCTCTCTTATATCCTGCTCGGTGCCAGCCTGATGAGTCCTGCCGGACTGACCTGCAGTCTGACCCATATGGTTTTCCACGGCATTATCAAGATCAATGCGTTTTTCTGTGCAGGTGCTGTGATGACTGTTGCAAAACGCAATTATGTCAGCGAGATGGCCGGAATCGGCCGGAAAATGCCAATTACCATGGCGGCATTTACCGTTTCTGCATGTGCACTGGTCGGTATACCGCCCTTTAACGGGTTTGTCAGTAAATGGAAACTGGTTTCCGCGGGAGTTACCGATGGCAGTGTGATGGGAATGATTGGCGGCATTGCGATTTTTGTTTCCGCGATGCTGACAGTTGTGTATATGTTTTCGATTGTCATCAAGGCGTTTTTCCCAGGAAAAGAAGAGGTGCTTTGTGACAGTGGAAAAGATCCCGGATGGATGGAAACGATGCCGATGATGGTATTTTGTGTACTGATGCTGCTGACCGGACTGTTTCCGCAGATGCTGATCGATGGCCTTGCTTCGGTCGCGACTGGACTGTGCTGAGAAAGGAAGGGAACGAATATGTCTGTAGAAATGCGTCAATCTCTGCTCTTCTTCCTGGTTTTCTGGCCGGTCGTTGGTGCGTTTGCGGCTTGGATTGCGGATATGGTTTCCGATAAACTGCGGGATAACGCAGTGACGGCTGTAGTCGTGGTTGAATTTGCGGTGATGGTCGGGATGCTGGTCGGATTCTTTAAAGACGGCAGCGTTGTTTACGGGTCGATGGCCGGATTCGGCGGCTGGGGACTGAACCTTGAGCTGGACGGATTCCGGGCAGTTTACGGGACGGTTGCCGCGCTGATGTGGCTGGGAACCGGACTGTTTTCGAGAGAGTATTTTTCGTCTCATTATAAGAGCCTTGGACGGTATAACTTTTTCTATCTGTTCACGCTGGGCGCGACGATGGGCGTTTTCCTCGGAGCAGACCTTTTTACCGTCTTTATCTTCTTTGAAATCATGTCCTTTACCTCCTACACCTGGGTTGTCCATGACGAGACGCCTGAGGCAATGCGGGCAGGACAGACCTATCTGGCGGTTGCAATTTTCGGCGGTATGGCAATGCTGATGGGATTGGCAATCCTGTATACCACTGCCGGGACACTGACACTCAGTGAACTGTATACGGCTGTTTCACAGCTGCCGGAAAAAGGAAAAGTCTGGGCTGCCGGACTGCTTATCCTGACCGGTTTCGGTGCAAAGGCTGGTATGTTCCCGCTGCATATCTGGCTGCCCAAGGCGCATCCGGTTGCACCGGCGCCTGCATCGGCGCTGCTGTCGGGTATCCTGACAAAGAGTGGTATCTTCGGCGTGATCGCGGTGACGGTCAACGTCTTCCGGCATGACCCGGCATGGGGAAAACTGCTGCTGATTCTGGGTGCGATTACTATGTTCGGTGGTGCGCTGCTGGCACTGTTTTCGGTCAACTTCAAGCGGACGCTTGCCTGTTCGTCGATGTCCCAGATCGGATTTATTCTGGTCGGTGTGGGACTGCTGGCGGTGCTGGGTGAGGAAAATATGCTGGCTGCACGCGGAACGGTTCTGCATATGATGAATCATTCACTGTTTAAATTGCTGCTGTTCATGGTGGCAGGCGTCATCTATATGAACACCCATAAGCTGAATCTGAATGAACTGCGCGGCTGGGGACGTGGTAAACCGATGCTGATGGCACTTTACCTGTCTGGTGCGCTGGGAATTGGCGGTATCCCGCTCTTTTCGGGATATATCAGCAAGACGCTGCTGCATGAGGGTATTGTGGAGTATGCGGCTCTGACCGCTGAACAGGGCGGCGCTGCCGGATGGATTACCGTTCTCGAATGGGTATTTCTGCTGACCGGCGGCATGACACTTGGATATATGGGCAAGCTCTTCACCGTCCTGTTTATCGACCGTCCGCAGCAGGTCAAACTTACTGCCAAAGAGAAAAAGCGGATGGAAAAGGGTATCCGCAAGCGGTATATGTCACGTTTGAGTGCTGTCACCCTTTCGGTAGTCGCGCTGATTATTCCGGTATTCGGAATTCTGCCGGGACTGACGATGAATAAGCTGGCCGACCTGACCGTGTCCTTTTTCGGAGCAGAACCGGCAGGCGATATCGCTTATTTTTCGCTGACCAATCTCAAAGGTGCCGTAATCAGTATTCTGATCGGTGCTGTCGTATATCTGGCGGCAATGCGGCTGCTTGCCCGTAAGAATGCCGACGGACAGAGAGAATACCTTGATTGCTGGCCGGATAAGCTGGACCTCGAAAACAGTGTCTATCGTCCGCTGCTTGATAAGGTGCTGCTGCCGGTACTGGGAGCGGTCTGTGGATTCTGCGATGGACTGGCAGATGGATGCATCGGTGTCATGAACCGTGTACTGCTCCGGGAAAAGTCGGAAGACTACTGGATGGAAAAGGGAATGACCGCCGAAAAACTGCGCAGACGGCTGCGTATCCGTCAGGAACAGATTCTGACCTCTTCGCTGTCGTTCGGACTGCTGCTGTGTGCAGCCGGTCTGGTTGCGACGCTGCTTTACCTGTTATATTGGCGTTAATCTGAAAAATCTGCCGGGTCTGGCAATGACCTGGCAGATTTTTTGTATGTCCGGATTATGGAATTAAAATTGGTGTCGCGCATTGTTTTTGTTTACATTGACAATACTTGGTCAATATGGTACAATTTTATAAACCGAATGGTAATAAACTTGTTTTTGGTAAGGAGGGGAATGTTTATGAAACGGTTGTATGGTTTTGTATTGGCTGGAATGTTATTGTTGGCTGGCTGTCAGTCATCTCAGCCGGTTACACCAGGGTATCAGGACTTTTTAGAAAACGGACTGGGTTTGAGCAGTGAAAAATGTCAGAAACGCTACCAGTTTGATGAAGAAGGCATAACTGTGGATGACAGCAACGACGAGTATATCGTCTGGAATGTATCAGAAACTTTCCCGATTGCCGGTTATGATTTCCCGCTGCGGCTGGATTTTGAAAAGGAGAGCGACAAGCTGGTACAGGCGACCGGCCTTCTGACCCTCAATGGGGAAGGAAAAGAGCTGGCGCAGGACGGGTATGATGCGATGCTGGCGGTTTATCATGAGCTGGAGGATACCCTCGGCGAGCCGGGAAGCAAAGACCCAAACCATGTGAGCGACGGTTTCCCCGATAGTCTGGATCATTATGGCAGCTTTGATAATTTCTATCAGGAGCGTGTAGAGGGCGAGGAAAACTATTTTGAGAACCTTTACTGGTATCTGGATGAAGAATATGGGGAAGGTGTCCATGTCGAGATGCAGGTAATAGGAGCCTGGGAACTGAATGCTTTCCAGATCCGGGTACGGCTGGCAGACAGTGAGGTGTAAAAGTATCAGGCGGATGAGTTACAGGTGTATATACATGGCGGACAAATAATTGGATAAAAGTCGGAATTTGTAAATCTTTCCAAAAATTATCTGTCAAAAAACGTTAAAAAGCGTTGTTTGGCTACTAGACAATTGCGCGTGATTTGTGTACAATAGTGATAATATATCCACCGTGGTGAAGCCGCTGAGCGGTTTTGGCCGTATGTGGGAATGGGCCTGTATACGGACGGGGATGGACTACAGATAAGGAGAGAAAACAATGGCTTACATTTACGAAGAACCTTCCCATACCTTTGGCGAATATCTGCTGATTCCCGGTTATTCCTCGGCTGAGTGTACTCCAGCCAACGTCAGCCTGCGTACCCCCTGCGTCAAATTCCGCAAGGGTGAAGAAGAATGCCCGCTTTCGATGAATATTCCGCTGGTTTCCGCAATCATGCAGGCGGTTTCGGGAGAAAAACTCGCAATCGCACTGGCCAAGGAGGGCGGCATCTCTTTCATCTATGGTTCTCAGTCGATTGAGGACGAAGCAGCCATGGTTGCCCGCGTAAAGGCATACAAGGCTGGTTATGTTACTTCTGACTCGAATGTCCGTCCTGACGCAACCCTGCAGGACATCCTCGACCTGAAAGCAGTTACCGGTCATGACACGATCGCTGTAACCGAGGACGGAACCGCTACCGGAAGACTGCTGGGCATTGTTACCGGACGTGATTACCGTATTTCCCGTATGGCACGTACCGAGCTGGTTCGCGACTTCATGACTCCTTTTGAGAAGCTGATTACCGCGCCGGATACCACGACGCTGAAAGAGGCAAACGACATCATCTGGGATCACAAGCTGAATTCTCTCCCTCTGATTGATGAAAACAACCATCTGAAATATCTGGTATTCCGTAAGGACTACGATTCCCATAAAGAAAACGCTCTGGAACTGCTCGACAGCCAGAAACGTTATATCGTCGGTGCCGGTATCAATACCCGTGACTACGAGCAGCGCATTCCTGCACTGGTTGAGGCTGGCGCAGACGTTCTGTGTATCGACTCTTCCGAAGGCTTCACCGAATGGCAGAAACGTACCCTCGAATGGACCAGAAAGACCTATGGTGACTCGGTCAAGATCGGTGCCGGCAACGTTGTCGACCGTGATGGCTTCCTCTTCCTGGCAAAATGCGGCGCTGACTTTGTCAAGGTCGGTATCGGCGGCGGCTCCATCTGCATCACCCGTGAACAGAAGGGTATCGGCCGTGGACAGGCTACCGCTCTGATCGAAGTCTGCAAGGCAAGAGATGAGTACTTTGAACAGACCGGTATTTATGTTCCTGTCTGCTCTGACGGTGGTATCGTTCATGATTACCACATGACCCTTGCACTGGCAATGGGTGCTGACTTCCTGATGATGGGCCGTTACTTCTCCAGATTTGACGAGTCTCCCACCAACAAGGTCATCATCAACGGCAACTACATGAAAGAATACTGGGGCGAAGGCAGCAACCGTGCCCGCAACTGGCAGCGTTATGACCTCGGCGGCGACAAGAAGCTGTCGTTTGAGGAAGGCGTTGACTCTTACGTTCCTTATGCAGGTTCTCTGAAAGACAACGTTCAGCGTTCGCTTGCAAAGGTTCGTTCGACCATGTGCAACTGCGGCGTTCTGACCATTCCGGAACTCCAGAAGAATGCGAAGATCACGCTGGTATCTTCCACCTCGATTGTCGAAGGCGGCGCGCATGACGTTGTCCTGCGTGATACCAAGACTTCCAGATAAGCGCGGTGTCCGCGCTGACAGTTCGCGTCGGTCGCCCACGTTCCGATGGACTCGATTGTGCGAGACTGACTTAAGTGGTCGCGGCTGAAAGTTTTTGCTCAGTTGATGGAGAGCACGATTAAAAAGTTAAGGGCGCGTTGCAAAATACGTCCTGCTTACTTTCTATAATAACTGTAAAGGGGGCTGTTGCAAAATCCGTTTTGCAACAGCCCTTTAAACTTTTTGATATGAACAACCCCACGGGGTGCGAAAAAGGTGATAAAGTGATATGGTAACGGCGATTATTTTGGCGGCCGGCAGTTCATCGCGGATGGGCGGCGTCAACAAACAGTTTCTGGAAGTTGGCGGTACGCCGGTTTTACTGCGGAGTGTGCAGGCGTTTTTGTGGGTAAAACGGATTGAGGAAATACTGGTTGTCTGCCGTCGTGAGGACTGGGAAGAGGTAGATAACCTGCTGCGTGGTTTGCCCAAAGTCCGGGTTGTACCGGCTGGCGGCGCGACGCGGCAGCAGTCGGTTGAAAATGCGCTGGGATATGTGTACCCGCTGTCGGACGTAGTTGCGATTCATGACGGCGCGCGTCCGCTGGTTCGTCCCGATGATATTGAAAAGACGCTGGATGCGGCAGAAAAAACTGGCGGCGCAGTACTTGGGGTAATGGTCAAGGATACCATCAAACAGGTGAAAGATGGTATGATTCAGTCGACACCTGATCGAAGCGTGCTGTTTTCCGCCCAGACGCCGCAGGTTTTCCGGCTGGAAGACTATCGTAAAGCGATGGAGCAGGCAAAGACCGAAGGTTGGGATATGACCGACGATGCCCAGCTGTTTGAACGGATGGGCTTACCGGTTGCAGCAGTCGTCGGGCATTATGATAATATCAAGATCACCACTCCGGAAGATGTCCCGGCAGCAGAAGCGATGCTTGCGCTTCAGCCGGAATGGGAACTGCCGGAAGTCTGGGACGAATGATGGGACGAATGAAAGGAAGGATTTGATGGCATCCATTCGGGTAGGACAGGGATATGACGTGCACCGGCTGGTCGAGGGAAGAAAACTGATTCTGGGCGGCGTGGAAATCCCGTATGAAAAAGGTCTTTTGGGGCATTCGGACGCGGACGTGCTGACCCATGCGGTGATGGACGCGATGCTCGGAGCGCTGGCGCTTGGAGATATTGGAAAGCATTTCCCGGATAATGACCCGGCATATGCGGGCGCCGACAGCATTCAGCTGCTGAAAAAGGTCACGGCGCTGATTGAGGCTGAGGGCTGGAAACTCGGCAATCTTGACGTTACGGTTGCTGCACAGCGTCCGAAGCTGGCGCCGTTTATTGTGCAGATGCGTGAGCGTCTTGCAGATGCAATCGGCGTGCCGGTTTCGGATATCAGCGTGAAAGCGACCACCGAGGAAGGACTTGGCATCACCGGAGACGGCAGCGGTATGACTGCAACGGCTGTTTGTCTGTTGGAAAAAATATAATCAGCGTCCCCAAACGGACGGAATATATTTTTGACGGGTATCTGTAAGGGTACCCGTTTTTTGTTGGGTGGGAACCGGCCGGCGTGCAGCGGCATATTCTGTCTCATAGGCTGATATGAGCAGAAGGGAGGAACCTGTCATGCAGACACTTTTGACAGTCAAATCGATCACCTATGCCCAGAAAGGACAGCAGTTTCTGGAAAAATACTGGATTCACTCGTCGGTCGTTCCGACTCCTGAAATGATCTCCAAACGTGGATGCAGCTATGCATTGCTGGTGCGCGGAGACGCTGACCGCGCGGAAAAACTGCTGGAACAGGTGGGCATACAGGTACTGGGCAAATATCCGTACCCGCTTCGCAAAGGAACTGACCGATGAATGGCCGGGCGGTGTATTTCGATCAGGCGGCGACTTCCTATCCGAAACCGCCTGCGGTTATTCAGGCAGTTAATCAGGCTCTTATCCAGTTTGGCGGCAATCCCGGGCATGGCGGCCATCGGATGGCGATGAGGGCCGCACAGCAGGTTTTCCGTACACGGGAAGAAGCAGCACGCTTTTTTGGAGCGGAACCGGAAAACGTGGTGTTCACCGCTTCCTGTACCCATGCGCTGAATATGGCGTTGAAAGGAATTATGGAGGTCAGAGGAGGCCATCTGCTGGCTTCGATGTATGACCATAATGCTTCACTTCGTCCGACTGCCGCACTTGCACTGAAAGGCGTATGTTCAGTTGGATTTTTCCCGGTTTATGAAGGTGAACCACAGCGGACACTGGCGGCTTTCCGGGAAATGCTGCGGCCGGATACCCGGTGTGTGGTCTGTACCCATGCTTCCAATGTAACCGGTGCGGTACTGCCGATCAGGGAAATTTACGAGATCTGTAAACGTGCCGGAATTGTCTTCATTCTTGATGCAGCGCAGACTGCCGGTGTTTTGCCGGTCACTTTAAAGGACGCGGACATTATCTGTACTGCCGGGCATAAAAGCCTGCTGGGAATTCAGGGGAGCGGCATGATGATTCTCCGTCCGGGCTTGAAACTGTCTACCCTGATGGAAGGCGGAACCGGTATCCGGTCACTTGAGCGGGATATGCCGGAGGACAGCCCGGAAAGGTTTGAGGCTGGAACGCTGGGGTTGCCGGGAATCATGCCACTTGGAGCAGGAATACGTGAGGTAAGCAGGATGGGATTGCAGCGGATTTATACTGGTGAAATGACGATGGCCAGCCGTTTTTATCGTGGTTTGCAGCATATCCCAGGGGTACGGATTGTGAATCGCGGATTTAAAATGGGAGAATATGTACCGGTTGTCAGCTTTTGTATTGGAGAAAAAGACAGCGGTATCGTTTCTGAGCAGCTGTCTGCCTGGGGATATATGCTTCGCGGCGGCTATCACTGCGCCGGAATGATTCACGATCTGCTGGGAACCCGCAGTACTGGTACAGTCCGTTTTTCCTGCGGAAGAGGTGCGACGCCTGAACAGGTTGACGGTCTTTTGAAAGTTGTGAAAAAAATCGCCGCAGACGGTTGAAATTAACGGCAAATCTTGTTACAATGATAGAAAGAAAATCAATGAGTACTGATATTCTGCTTCATGGAAATGCCGGACTGGACCGGTGGTTTTCAGCGGATTTACGAATCATTCTTATTTCGTTTATAATTGGTCCAGTCTTTTCTGCTATGCTTATTTACAATCCTGCGTGCTGACCCACGCAGGATATGACCATAAGAGGTGACACAGATGAACTTTTTGGTACAGTTCTGGGATAGCATAACCAGAATGTTCACCCAATTCTGGGAATCCGTTCTGCTGGCAGTCGGAAATTATGACCTGCTGCTGGATACGCTCGATATCGCGCTGATTGCATATATTATCTATAAGGGAATTCAGATTGTCAGGGAAACCCGTGCCGGACAGCTGGTTAAGGGTATCCTGCTGCTGACTGGACTGTATCTGGTGGTCTACATGATGCAGCTGCGGACAACCCTTTGGCTGCTGAATAAAATTATTGAAATGGGTATCATTATCCTGTTTATTGTCTTCCAGCCGGAACTGCGCAGTATTCTTGAACGTGCCGGCCGGACAAAGGTGTCGATGCTGCCGTTTGCCCATACTGAAAACTCTCTGCGTCAGGCGACAATCTGGGGCGAACCGATTGATGTTATCTGTGAATCGGCACAGCGGTTGTCGATTACCGCGACTGGCGCACTGATTGTCGTTGAACGTCAGGTAAAACTGGGCGATCAGATCCGAACGGGCGTCGTACTTAATGCAATCCCCAGCGTCGAGCTGATGGGCAATATCTTTTTCAAGAACTCGCCGCTTCATGATGGCGCAATGATTATGCGTGACGGCAAAATATACGCTGCCGGATGTTTCCTTCCCAAACCCAAACAGGAACAGGATATCGATAAAAACCTGGGCAGCCGTCATCGTGCTGCTATCGGTATCAGTGAGGTATCCGATTCGCTGACGGTAGTCGTCAGTGAGGAGACCGGTGGTATTTCACTGGCTGTCAATGGCCGGCTGATTCGTAACCTGTCGGTAGATAAGCTGCATCAGACGCTGGATTATTATCTGCTGCCGCAGGAAGAACCGTCTGATCGTAAAAAGAAAAAACAGTCGTTCTTTGGCAGGAAAAAGAAATGATCCCAATGGAGAAGGGAGTGTTTTGAGGTTTGTTGTTTAAAAAGGAAAAGCAGGACAAGACTGCCGCTGCGGCACCGGAAACGTCCGAAGGAAAAAAGGGCCTGCGTGGAGTAACAATCCAGTCGCTTTTTAATAACAATAAGTTTGTTGCGCTGCTGTCGATTATTTGCGCAACCATCTTGTGGTTTACGGTATGTATGCAGCAGACGACCGATTTTAACGACACAGTTTCCAATGTCCCGGTCAGTATCAGTTATGAAAATTCGATGGCGCAGGATCTGGGATTAGAGCTGATCGGCGATATCAATACAACAGTTGACGTACATGTCACCGGTACCCGGTATGCCATTACTTCGCTTGATGCGGATGACTTCAACGCGCGGGTT
>DVLW01000084.1 GCA_018715285.1 Candidatus Faecivivens stercoripullorum
ATCGGTATTACCCGTAAGGGAAGAATGCTGTATTATCCCGGCGATGCTGACGGTATCCGCAGCGGTGCATGGGAATCCTATCCGGACAGCTGCAGCTGTATCTTCAGCACTGATGACTCTAAAACCGGCATTTATAAACTGATGAATGACGGCAGCGCTTCCTATCTGGCGCTGGACTGTGTTTTCCCGGTATTATACGGTAAACGTGGAGAAGACGGAAAGTTCCAGGGTATTCTGGAATGTTCCGGCATTCCTTTTGTCGGTTCCGGTGCATGTACCTCTGCACTGTGTATGGACAAGGGTTTTGCCCATATGATTCTGACTGGTTCGGGTATCAAAATGTCCCGTTATATTTCGGTGCGCCGTGATGAACCGCTGGATATTCCTTCACTGGTCAAACAGATCGAATACAGTTTCGGTTTCCCGGTCTATGTCAAGCCTGCCTGCTCCAATACTGCCGGCGGTGTCTTCCATGCACCCGGTCCCGAAGATCTGGAACGTGCGGTTAAGATGGCGTTTGTCCATGACAATAAGGTACTGATTAAAGAGGCAATTCGCGGCCGTCATCTGAAATGCGGTCTGATTGGAAATGATCTTTCCAACCTGGAAGTCTCACCGCTGGGTGAAATCCGTTTAAACCCTGATTTCGTCCCGCAGACACCTTATGAAAGCGCACCCCAGCAGCTGCAAATTCCGGCTGATATCCCTGAAAAAGCTGCTGATGCCATCCGACGGGCGGCAATCCGTGCTTTTGATGCAGTGGAATGCGCTGGTGTTGCTTCGATCGATTTCTTTTTGACGGATGATGGACAGGTCTATCTCAACCAGTTCAATACCGTTCCCGGTTATTCTCCTGTCAGTATTTTCCCGCGTCTGTGGGCTGCGGCAGGCGTCTCCATGCCGGAACTGATCGACCGGCTGATTCAGCTGGCTTTTGAAAAATCCGATGTCGAATACTGATTTCCGGCGGAAAGAAAGGATTGAACTGATGGAAAAACAGCATAAACGCAAACACCCTGTATCCATCTCTATCAAGGGTATCTATCACCCTGATGGTGACGACGAGCCAACCGAGGCTGAACTGATTACCGATGGATATATGTATCGCCTCGGCAAACACTGGTATGTGACTTATGTCGAAACGGAAACCACCGGATATGAAGGCTGCATTACAACTTTGAAAGTAGCGGTAGATGATTCGGATGAAGCAGGTAATGTTGTGACCCTTACCCGTAAGGGCGATGCTTCTTCCCATCTGATTATGCAGCGTGGTGTCCGTACGCTGGGAAGTTACAATGTATTCGGTAATACGATGGAAATCGGTGTCTATACCGACGATATGGAATATGAGTTCGGAGAAAATGGCGGCAGGTTCCATCTGCATTATACGCTGGATATGAATACCAACCTGCTGAGCGAAAACGAACTGACAATTGAAGTTACGCCGGCATAAGCCGGAAATCGTTGTGAACCTGACAGATGGGTTCATAATGGCCCTGAAAGGAGAACTTATCATGGTAAATCCCGTCCTGGATGTAAAACAGGAATGCCGGGAGCTGGTCGAAAAGGCCATCGCTTCCGCTGTAAATGCCGGTACGCTCCCTGAAGCTGAGCTGCCCGCATTCAATATCGAAATCCCCTCGGATGTCTCTCACGGTGACTTCTCGACCAATGCGGCAATGGTTTCTGCACGTGCTTTCCGCAAGTCTCCCAAAATGATTGCGGATGCTATTACCGCTGCAATGGATCTCTCCGGCACCAGCTTTGACCGGGTAGAGGTCGCTGGCCCTGGCTTTATTAACTTCTTCCTTGGAAGAAAATGGTTCTCTCAGGATGTCCTGAATGTCCTGAACGAAAAAGACGGCTATGGCCGTACCGCCTTTGGCAGCGGCAAAAAGATTCTGGTTGAGTTTGTATCCGCCAACCCGACCGGCCCGATGCATATCGGTAACGCACGCGGCGGTGCAATCGGTGATACTCTTGCTTCGGTTCTTGACTGGGCAGGCTTTACCGTCAACCGTGAATTCTATATCAACGATGCAGGCAACCAGATCAATAAATTTGGTCTGTCACTGTCGCTCCGCTATCTCCAGATCTGTGAAGGCCAGAAGGGCAGCCCCGAAGATACCTACATGCCCGAAGACAGCTATCATGGTCAGGATATCATCGATCATGCACAGGCATTCTATGATCTGCATGGTGACGCATACAAGGACGTTTCCGAGGAAGACAGAAGAAAAGCTCTGGTCGAGTATGCTCTGCCGCTGAATATTCAGGGACTGGAACGTGACCTGCTCCGGTACCGCATTAAATACGACTGCTGGTTTAAAGAATCTTCTCTGCATGAAAGCGGAGAGGCAGCAAAAGTCGTTGATATGCTGACTGAAAAAGGTTATACCTACGAGAGTGAAGGCGCAATCTGGTTCAAGGCTACTGAGTTCGGCGCAGACAAAGACTTCGTTCTCCGCCGCTCCAATGGCTTTTTCACCTATGTTGTCCCGGATATCGCATATCACTATAACAAACTGGTTACCCGTGGCTATGATAAGGCTATCGACGTTCTGGGCGCTGACCATCATGGTTATGTTCCCCGTCTGAAAGCAGCTTTGCAGGCACTGGGAGTTGATCCTGACCGACTGGATGTTGTATTGATGCAGATGGTCAGACTGGTCCGCGGCGGCGAAGTGGTCAAGCTGTCCAAGCGTTCCGGTAAGGCAATTACACTGGTTACCCTTCTGGATGATATCCCGATTGATGCTGCACGGTTTTTCTTTAACCTCAGAGAAGCAAACTCTCAGTTTGACTTTGACCTTGACTTGGCAGTCGAACAGACCAGCTCCAACCCTGTTTACTATGTTCAGTATGCTCATGCAAGAATCTGCTCGATTATGAGCAAACTTGCAGCTGAAGGCATCTCTCCCAGAGAGGTTACACTGGATGATCTTAATCGGCTCACCACTTCTGAGGAAACTGAACTTATCAGACGGATTGCTCAGTTTCCGGAAGAAATTGTCGATGCAGCTAAGAATTATGACCCTGCACGGATTACCCGGTATTCTACCGACCTTGCAACCCTGTTCCATAAGTTCTATAATGCATGCAAGGTTATCGGCGATGATGAACCGCTGATGCAGGCTCGTATTGCACTGTGTGAAGCAACTCGTACCACACTGAAAAATGCGCTGACTGTTCTGGGAATTACCGCTCCCGTTTCGATGTAATCGCGAAACAAGAAAGGAAGAATATAAAATGAAATTGGGCATGATCGGACTGCCGAACGTTGGTAAAAGTACGCTGTTCAATGCGTTGACCAACGCTGGCGCTGAGTCCGCAAACTATCCTTTTTGTACAATTGAGCCGAATGTCGGCGTTGTTTCGGTCCCG
>DVLW01000085.1 GCA_018715285.1 Candidatus Faecivivens stercoripullorum
TTCCTGTGGAAACTGTCCAGTTCCCATCGGGAACTGTGGTCGCTCTCCGCAGAGAGCGAAATCTCTTATCCCGAAATAAAATCAGGATGGGGAGGGAAAACTGTCCGGTGGACAGTTTTCCCGTGGGGAGACCCTATTAAGGGGTCTCCCTATGAAAGAAGTGGGTTCGATGCCCACTTCTTCCATAAAAAACGAGCGAGCTGTTCACTACCAGTTACGCACGCGCTGCAAATACGTGGGCCGGCACGGCGCTGACAGGTTTTTGACCTGTTCCCCTCTTTAACTGTCCGGTGGACAGTTAAAGACGGTATAATCTTCCCAAGTCATTTTTGTCAGATACAGCAATTCTTACCTGCACCGATTAGTGAAATTACACATACCCTTCTCACAAAAGCACCACCTAAACCGAAACAGCAGCATTTTTACCGCGAAATGCTTGACAAACCTATTCTTTTCAGCTATAATGACTACAACAATGATAAACGCAGTGATGGAGATAAAGTCCCCTTTCCCACTTTTCAGAGAGCTGCCGGTTGGTGCAAGGCGGTATTGGGGTTCGGACAGCTGGCTCCTGAGCAGCCCGCCGAAAGGTTATTTTTTCTTAGTAGGACGGGACGGGATTCTCCCGTTACAGGGATGGGTATTCGCCGTTATGGATAAATACGGCCGATACTGAAAGTGGGTGCGCAGATCGGCTGCCGCCAATGGGAATGGTACCGCGGAAGTATTCAGCTTTCGTTTCCTCTTACCGCTATGAGTGCGGATGGATGGAAACGAGGGCTTTTTTTATTGCTTCCCGCTGCCATATACAAAAAAATGTGTATATCAATTCTTTTCATATCTATCATCAAGAGAGGATCGGTCAACATGAAAAACTATCAGAAATACACCCGTCAGTATTACCCGGTCGCTAATGCGCCCGCTCGCTGGATGACCAAAGACCATATCGAAAAAGCTCCCGTCTGGTGCTCGGTCGACCTCAGAGACGGCAACCAGTCGCTGATTATCCCGATGAGCCTTGAGGAAAAACTCGAGTTCTTTAAACTGCTGGTTCAGGTCGGCTTTAAGGAAATCGAAATCGGCTTCCCGGCTGCAAGTGAAACCGAATACGAATTCCTCCGCGCGCTGATTGAACAGAACCTGATTCCCGACGACGTAACCATCCAGGTACTCACCCAGTCGCGTGAACACATCATCCGCAAGACTTTTGAATGCCTGCGCGGCGTTAAAAAGGCGGTTGTCCATCTGTACAACTCGACCTCTTTTGCACAGCGTCAGCAGGTCTTCCGCAAATCCAAAGAGGAAATCCTCGAAATCGCAGTCACCGGTGCAAAACTCTTCAATGACCTCGCAGAAGAATTCAAGGCTACTTCTGATACCGACCTCCGCTTTGAGTACTCGCCCGAATCCTTCACCGGTACCGAGCCGGATTACGCGCTGGAAGTCTGCAATGCCGTCCTCGATATCTGGAAACCGACTCCTGACCATAAGGCAATCATTAACCTGCCGGTTACTGTCGAGCTGTCTTCGCCGCATGTTTATGCAAACCAGATTGAATATATGTGCGATAACCTCAAGTACCGTGATTCGGTCGTCGTTTCGCTCCATCCGCACAATGACCGCGGCTGTGCAGTTGCGGATTCTGAGCTTGGTTTGCTGGCTGGTGCCGACCGTATCGAGGGTACCCTGTTCGGCAACGGCGAAAGAACCGGTAACGTCGATATCATCACGCTGGCTATGAACATGTTCTCTCAGGGTGTTGACCCCGAACTCGACTTCAGCGATATGCCCCATATCTGCGAAGTATACGAGCGCGTGACCAGAATGCATGTCTATGAACGCCAGCCGTACGCAGGCAAGCTGGTATTTGCTGCCTTCTCCGGTTCTCATCAGGATGCAATTGCAAAGGGCATGAAGTGGCGTGAGGAAACCGACCCCAATCACTGGACTGTTCCCTATCTGCCCATCGACCCGACCGACGTCGGCAGAGTCTACGAAACCGACGTTATCCGCATCAACTCTCAGTCGGGTAAAGGTGGTATCGGCTATCTGCTGGAACAGAACTACGGTTATGTATTGCCGGCAAAGATGAAAGAGGTCGTCGGCTATGCCGTCAAGAGCGTCTCCGACCATCTGCACAAGGAACTGGCTCCGGAAGAGGTTCTCGCCGCTTTCCACGACCAGTTTATCAATGTCAATACTCCTCTCGAGCTGGTTGACTACCACTTCACCCGTACCCCGAATATCCATACCGTCGTTACCGTCAAGGTAAACGGTGAGGAAAAAGAAATCACCGCAAAGGGCAACGGCCGTCTCGACGCAGTTTCCAATGCGATTAAAGAGCATCTCGGTATCCAGTACTCCAACCTGACCTATTCGGAACACGCTTTGCAGGAAGGTTCTTCCTCTCAGGCAGTTTCCTACGTCGGTATCACCTTCCCGGATGGCAAGGTTTCCTGGGGTGCAGGCGTTGCGGATGACATCATCGGCGCTTCGATTCAGGCGCTCTTCTCGGCAATTAACAGACAGATTCAATAATCTTGCATTTTTCGGGTGAAAATCCCGGCAAATTATAGACAAATCGGTCAAAAAAAGCTATAATAGTAAAAAAGGTTTCATGGGGGAGTTTCCGGCTGGTCTCCCCCATCCTCTCATATCGGAAAGGACCGCTCGGAATATGGATAAACTCACCCTGCTGACGATGAAAATGATTGATTATGAATCCGGCTGCCCGGCTCGCATTAACCATTTTCTCAAGGTGACCGCCTACGCCCGGACAATCGCTGAAATGGAAGGTCTGGACGAAAACCGGTTGTATACACTCACTGCTGCCGCACTGACTCATGATATCGGTATCAAGCCGTCGCTGGAAAAGTATGGCAATTGTAATGGTGAGCATCAGCAGGTTGAAGGCCCGCCTGTCGCGGAAAAAATGCTGACGGCGCTTGGGTTTGAGCGTGAGGTAATCGACCGGGTTTGCTGGCTGATTGCGCATCATCATACCTATACGGATATAATCGGTGCCGATTACCGGATTCTGGTTGAAGCGGATTTTCTGGTCAATCTGGATGAAGGCGGCGCTTCAGCTGATGCCAAATCGCAGGCAAGAGAAAAAATGTTCCAGACCCGTGCAGGCTTGGCGATTTTTGACCGGCTGTTCCCGGAAATTGCACATTGTAAATAAGTTTCTTCCTATATAATACATAAACCGAAAGGAATGACTTCCATCATGGAAAAAACAATTACCGTTATCCGCGGCGATGGTATCGGCCCGGAAATCGTAAATGAAGCGATTAAGGTTATGGATAAGGTTGCTGAAAAATTCGGCCATACCTTCCATTACCAGGATATCCTCGCAGGTGGCTGCTCGATTGACGCTTATGGCCGCAGTCTGACCGATGAAGCGCTGGAAAAATGCCTGAACTGTGACTCGGTTCTGCTGGGTGCGGTCGGCGGCCCTAAATGGGATGGCGTTGCAAAGGAAATCAGACCGGAAGCTGCTCTGCTTTCGATTCGCTCGGCTATGGGATTGTATGCAAACCTTCGTCCGGCTAAACTGTTCCCCCAGCTGGCTGACGCTTCCCCTCTGCGTCCGGAAATCGTCGCTCAGGGTATCGATTTGATGATGGTTCGTGAGCTGATTGGCGGCGCATATTTCGGCGAGCATAAGACCGTCGAGGAAAACGGTGAACTGGTTGCACATGATGATATGACCTATGCTGAGCATGAGATTGAAAGAGTCGGCAAGGTTGCGTTTGAGACTGCGCGCAAACGCGGCGGCAAGCTCCATTCGGTTGATAAAGCAAACGTTCTGGATTCTTCCCGTCTGTGGAGAAAGACAATGCACAAGCTGGCTGAACAGAACCCGGATATTAACTATCAGGATATTCTGGTCGACAACACCGCTATGCAGCTGGTGAAAAATCCTTCCCAGTTCGACACGGTTGTGACTGAGAACCTGTTCGGTGATATCCTGTCGGATGAATCGTCGATGATTACCGGTTCTATCGGTATGATGGCATCGGCTTCTCTGGGCGACGGTACCAGAGGTATGTACGAACCGATTCACGGTTCTGCACCCGATATCGCTGGTATGAATATTGCAAACCCGATTGGTACCATCCTGTCGGCTGCTATGATGATGCGCTATTCTTTCGATATGCCCGCTGAGGCTGACGCTATCGAAAAGGCTGTCAACGATGTCCTCGACGCTGGTTACCGTACCACCGATATCATGAGCGATGGTATGACGAAAGTCTCCTGCTCTGAAATGGGCGATCTGGTCGCTGAGCGTATTTAATTTTGGTATCTTTATAGTCATGTAACCCCGGGCGGCCGGTATCAATCGGTCGCCTGTCTTTGTATATTATGGTATTTTCTTCCGGATTTGTGCGGTTGACTATCGCAAACTGGCAGCGGAAGCATTCCGCCGCTCGCGTGAACAGATGGGCAGTGTGTGCGCAGAGTTTGCAATAAAACAAATTGTACTGCCTCCCCGGCGCGTTCGCTCAGGTTGTTTCATTTGTAATCGAGCGAACTGGTCAGCGGAAGCATTCCACTGCTTTACTCGTTGGATGGTGGTCGAAGCTTTTAACTGCTGAGCACTATTTGGGAGAGTAAATGTCGGCAAACAGGGAGCACAGGCACTGTGTTGTCGCACGACTGTCCACCGGACAGTCGACGAGGGGCAGCGGTCAAAAATTTGTTAGCGCCGTGCCGGCCCACGTAGTTCCACTGACTGGGTAAACTGGAAGTGACATGCTCGCTCGTTTATGTGAAAAGCCCGCATCGAGCGGACTTTTCACAGGGGAAACCCCTTGCTTGGTTTTCCCCATCCCCCTTCCTGAGCCAGTGACGGCGAAAACAAATCGTTAGATCGTGCGTATCGGTAGCTCCCAGAGGGCCAGCCCTCTGGACTCCCGCGATTTTTTGAAAAAAATCGAGTAAAACTTTTATATCATTATCGTACCCACATTGTGCGTAACTTTGGCACTCGCTCTGCGCTCGCGTGAACCACCGGGTAGTGAGCGCACAGAGTTACAATGAAACAAACTGCACTACCTACCCGGCGCGTTCGCTCAAGTCATTACTATCACGACCGAGCGGATTGCGAAGCAGGAGCGATCATCGCGATCAAGGCAGCGCGGGCTCCGCGCCGCGTCGGTCAAACAGATTGATAGTGTGTGCGCAGAGTTTACAATGAAACAAATAGTGAGTGCGCACAAATTCTTCTTCGTTCGAGTCAGGTGATAAATTATGAAACAGGAATATCTGATGGGTAACGGTGCAATCGCACTCGGCGCTCTTTCCGCCGGTGTCGGGCTGATTGCAGGTTATCCCGGTACACCATCCTCTGAAATCATCGAAACCGCCGCTAAATGGAATGACGGTTCGGTACATATCGAATGGTCGGTTAATGAAAAGGCCGCCCTTGAAGTCGCAGCCGCTGCAAGTTACTCCGGGATGCGTACCCTCGTAACAATGAAACAGGTCGGCTTGAATGTCGCGTCTGACCCGTTGATGAGCCTTGCATACGTCGGTGTTGAAGGCGGTCTGGTTGTGGTATCGGCTGATGACCCCGGCCCGATTTCCTCCCAGACTGAACAGGATACCAGACGGTTTGCGGAATTTGCCCGTATCCCGGTATTTGACCCGGCAACCCCTGAAGAAGCTTTCCAGATGATTCAGGATGCGTTTGAATGCTCGGAAAAGTACCATACACCCGTCCTGTTCCGTCCGACAACGAGAGTATGCCATGGGTATGCGGCAGTCGAAATCCCGGAACAGTTCTCCCCTAAACCCGCTCCCGGGTTTAAAAAGGATACGGCGCGTTGGGTCATCTTCCCGCGGTCTTCCTACCTCAACCACGTCCGGATTGAAACCAGAAACCCGGAACTCGGTCGCGAATTTTCCGATTACCGGTACAATACCGTCGAAGGTGCGGAAAATGCCGAAAAAGCAATCCTGACTGGTGGTGTCAGTTACGCTTATCTCAAAGAGGTTATCAAAGGGACAGATGTTAAACTGATTCGGGTCGGTACTCCCTTCCCGATGCCGGAAGATTTTCTGCTGAAAGCACTGAACGGTGTAAAAGAGCTGCTCTGTGTCGAGGAGCTTTCGCCGTATCTTGAAGAATCTGTCCAGAAACTCGCCGGTGTACACCATCTGTCGCTGACCATTCGCGGCAAACGGACGGGTGATGTTCCTCATGCTGGCGAAAATTCCGCTGATTCACTGCGTCCAATCGTCGCGGCATTTGTGGGCGGTGATTTTAACGGCGGTCAGGCTCCTGATCTGTCAGATGCACCCGCTCTGCCTGTCCGCCCGCCGGTACTCTGTGCCGGATGTCCGCACAGGGCTTCCTTCTACGCGGTCAAGGTCGCAATGAAGGGTAAAAAGGCGAATTTCTGCGGTGATATCGGATGTTATACGCTGGGCAATGCAATGCCGCTGGATATGGTCGATACCTGCCTGTGCATGGGTGCCGGTGTGACGATGGCACAGGGGCTGCACTGGGCAAATCCGGATAGTGTGAACTTTGCGTTTATCGGTGACTCGACTTTCTTTGCGTCGGGTATGACTGGGGTTGTCAATGCACTGTACAATAATGCCCGGATGGTTCTCGTCCTGCTGGACAACTCAACTACCGCTATGACCGGCCATCAGCCGCATCCGGGTACCGGTAAGACAATGATGGGCGATATCGTCGCGAAGATTGACCCGGTGAAAATTCTGGAAGGCATGGGTGTAAATAAAATTCGTGTCGTCAATCCGCTCGACCTGAAAGCAGCGGTTGAAGCAGTCAAGGATTGCGCTGAAACCGACGGCGTGACCGCTGTTATTTTCCGCAGTCCGTGCATTGCTGGCGTCAAACCCGGCAAACCCGCTGAAATCGCTGAAAACTGCATCCAGTGCAAAAAATGTATCCGGGAAATCGGATGCCCGGGTCTGGTTATTCGGGACGGTAAAGTCGCGGTCGATGGCAGTCTTTGCAATGGCTGCGGTCTGTGCGCTCAGGTCTGCCCGACTGGTGCAATCAGGGTCTAAGGAGGGACGGAATATGAACAAGGATATTCTTCTGTGCGGCGTCGGTGGTCAGGGTATCGTTCTGGTATCCAAGCTGCTGGCGGCTTCCGCAATGGCTGCCGGTGAAACCGTCCATTCCGCTGAAACAATCGGTATGGCACAGCGCGGCGGTTCGGTCACAAGCCATGTCCGGATTGGTCAAAGCTATTCCCCGCTGATTCCGTCCGGGTCTGCGTCGCTGATGCTGGCGTTTGAGCCGGGTGAAGCAGTACGCAATCTGCCGCTGCTGAGTAAAGATGGTACAGTGATTGTCAGCAATACTGCTGTCATGCCGGTTACTGCTTCCCTTTCAGGTGGCAGCTATCAGGCTGAACCGATGCTGGATTTTCTGCGCAAACGGGTGAAAAAGGTGATTACTGCTGACCCGGGGCAGCTTTGCGCGCCGCTCGGGTCGGTCAAGTATTTCAACGTCGTTATGCTTGGTATCGCGCTGGCAGCTGGTGTAACCGGTCTGCCGGAAGAAATCGTCCGAAAAACGGTCGAAACAAAAGTCCCGGAAAAGTTCCGCGAAATCAATACTAAAGCGTTGACGATCGGCGAAGAATACTATAAAACCATCGCCGGATAACAAACAGTTGAGCACTGGCGTCCTGTCCCCTTTTGGACAGCCGCCGGACAGGATATGATTATACATAAAGCAGGTGATTATCATGCAGCTGAACAGTAAACAGATCGAACTGATTAACCGCCAGATTCAGCGGCTGGTTCAATCGGACAGTTACTATGGAAAGATGTACCGCGAACTCGGAATTGACGGTATCCATTCCCAGGAAGATTTCGAGAAGCTCCCCTTCTCCTCCAAAGACGACCTCCGAAACGCCTATCCGCTCGGGATTCAGGCTGTTCCGGACAGTGAAATCGTCCGTATCCATTCCTCTTCCGGTACGACTGGCAAACCGGTCATTATCCCCTATACCGCAAAGGACGTCGACGACTGGGCGACTATGTTTGCACGGTGCTATGAGCTTGCCGGTATCGGCAAGGAAGACCGTATTCAGATTACTCCCGGTTACGGACTCTGGACGGCTGGTATCGGATTCCAGCTGGGCGCGGAAAAACTCGGCGCTATGGCTATCCCGATGGGCCCCGGTAATACTGAAAAACAGCTGCAAATGATGGTCGATCTACAGTCGACGGTTATCTCGGCAACCTCGTCGTATGCGCTGCTGCTGGCTGAGGAAGTCGCAAAGCGTGGTCTTAAAGATAAAATCGCCCTCAAAAAAGGTGTCATCGGCTCCGAACGCTGGGGCGACAAGATGCGCGGTCGGATTAAAGATGAGCTGGGTATCACACTGTATGATATCTACGGCCTGACTGAAATCTATGGGCCGGGTATCGGTATCAGCTGCGACGCTGAGGACGGTATCCATTACTGGAATGACTACATCTATCTGGAAATCGTCGACCCGGTTACCGGTCAGCCTGTCCCGGATGGTGAGGAAGGCGAAATCGTCCTCACTACTCTGGTCAAGGAAGGCGCTCCCCTTATCCGCTTCAGAACACATGACCTCTCCCGTATTATCCCGGGTGAGTGCAAGTGCGGCTGCAAGTACCCCAAAATCGATATCATCAAGGGCCGCAGTGACGATATGTTCAAGGTTCACGGCGTCAATATGTTCCCTGCACAGGTCGAAGAAATCCTTCGCGCAATTCCCGGTGTTTCCAGTGAATACGCAATCGCCCTCGGCTGGGATGAAAATACTAAGAAAGACGTCATGATGATGACGGTCGAAGCTGACTATAACTACTCGTTTGAGAACCTCGCCAATACCATTCAGGAACAGATCAAGTCCCGTATTGGCGTTCGTCCCAAGGTCAATATCGTTCCCGTCGGTACTCTTCCCCGCAGTGAAAAGAAAACTAAGCGCGTAACTGACTACCGCTATTGAACAGGCCATGAAGCCTGTTCAATAGCGGAGTGAAGTGTTTTGCTGGCGCAAAACGTGAAGTTGCTTGCGCAGTTGTGTAAACCGACAGTTTGTGCGAACACACTGCCCATCTGTTCACGCGAGCGCAGAGCGGCGGAATGCTTCCGCTGCCTTGTTCGCGGCGGTCGCTCCTGCTTGCAACCTGCGGGTTGCTGCGATCCGCTCGGTCGTGATAATTACAGCCCTTGCGAACGCGCCGGGTAGATAGTGCGATATTTAAGACTGCTTTCGTGGGAGTAATTCGCACACACTGCCCGGTGGTTCGACCGACGCGCAGAGCGTCGGAGTTCCGTTTCGCACAATGTGGGTACGGTAATGATATAAAAGTTTAGGTCAAGCCTTTTCAAAGGCTTGCGGGTCCAGGGCAGCGTCCTGGTCGCCTTCCGCAGAAGGCGAAATCTCCATACGCAGTGCGCCCGGCACAGGGTGAATTTCCCAAACAGTCCGGTGGACTGTTTGGGAAAGAGGGGCATGCCCTGCAAGAGAGGGCTGCCCCTGAGAAGCTGACGAATAGCAGAAACTATCCGTCAAAAGCCTGATGTCAGGACTCTTTTGCCGAATTGATACCACATTTTCGCGAACAATTCGGCTAATACTTATTCTGTCAGTCTGACAGCACCTTCCATGCTGTCTGGCTATATATCCACACAAAAAGAAAGGAAGTTTTGCAATGGAACTCGAAACTAAATGCCTCCATACCGGTTATATCCCGAAATCTGGTGAACCCAGACAGGTACCGATCATTCAGTCGACTACCTTCCCCTATGAAACCAGCGAAGAAATGGGTAAGCTGTTTGACCTTGAAGCAAGCGGCTACTTCTACACCCGTCTCCAGAACCCGACTAATGATTACGTTGCTGCAAAAATCGCTGCTCTTGAAGGCGGTACTGCTGGTATGCTGACCTCTTCCGGTCAGGCTGCTAACTTCTACGCAGTCTTCAATATCGCAAACTGCGGCGACCATGTCATCTCCGCTTCCTCTATCTACGGCGGCACCTTTAACCTGT
Organism: Candidatus Faecivivens stercoripullorum; assembly: GCA_018715285.1. Classification (GTDB taxonomy): domain Bacteria; phylum Bacillota; class Clostridia; order Oscillospirales; family Ruminococcaceae; genus Faecivivens; species Faecivivens stercoripullorum. The sequence goes on from DVLW01000085.1 coordinate 10,022, forward strand.
TCGCTGTCACGATGAAGAAGATGGGTATCGACTTTACCTTCGTTTCCCCTGATTGCACCGAGGAAGAACTCGCGGCTGCTTTCAAGCCTAATACCAAGGCTGTCTTCGGTGAAACCATCGCCAACCCTGCACTGACTGTCCTCAATATCCCGCTCTTTGCAAAGGTTGCGCATGAACACGGTGTCCCGCTGATTATCGACAATACCTTCCCGACTCCTATCAACTGCCGCCCGATTGAATGGGGCGCTGATATCGTTACCCATTCTACTACCAAGTATATCGATGGCCATGCTGCTACCGTCGGCGGCGCTATCATTGACGCTGGTAAATTCGACTGGATGGCTCATGCTGATAAGTTCCCCGGCCTGACTACCCCTGATGAAAGCTACCACGGTGTTGTATACGCTGAACGCTTCGGCAAGGAAGGCGCTTTTATCACCAAAGCTACTGCTCAGCTGATGCGTGACTTCGGTTCGATCCAGTCCCCTCATAACGCTTATCTCCTTAACCTCGGTCTGGAAAGCCTGGCTGTTCGTATGCCCCGTTATGTTGCGAACGCTCAGAAGGTCGCTGAATTCCTCGAAGCAAATGACTTCGTTACATGGGTAAACTACCCCGGTCTGCCCAGCAACAAGTATTATGAGATCGCGAAAAAGATGATGCCCAACGGTACCTGCGGCGTTATCTCCTTCGGCGTTAAGGGCGGCAGAAAAGCAGCTGAAACCTTTATGAAACACCTTAAACTCGGCTCCATCGAAACCCATGTCGCTGATGCTGTCACCTGCGTCCTCCATCCGGCAAGCTCTACCCACCGTCAGATGAACGATGAAGAACTGGTTGCAGCTGGTGTCGGTCCTGACCTGATCCGTCTGTCGGTCGGTCTGGAAAATGTCGATGAAATCATCGCTGACCTCAAACAGGCTCTCGACGCTACCAGATAAAATATCATTTAACCGCATCGGCTAGTTTACCGGCGGTCTGCTTGTCTATCGGCCCTGCTGTCAGATTTGCAGCAGGGCTGCGGCTTTTTATCATCAATCGGAAGAGGTGTTTCCCTATGACGAAAAAACGGCTGTTATGGATTGTACTCGGGTTTATATGTGGTGTTGCCGTCACGCTGCTCTGCCGGTTCGGCTTCGACCGCTGGCAGGTATACTGCCGGTTCCGGGATTGCCGGTACTACGATTATTCGTCTGTCAATCTGACCGAAGCACGCGATGTCCAGACGGATGAATGGGGTACCAACTACTATTGGCAGAGCCTTACTGTCCAGGTACAGGGAGACACAACCATTATTACCGATTACTGGTCTGGACAGATTCGGCAGTATAATAATGGTGTTCTGTTTCTTTTGATGGTTGCCGATTATGAGGATTCAGCCCGTCCGGAATACCGCAGCTATCAAATCCACTCAGTAGAAGAATGCAGTCAGATCGCCG
>DVLW01000086.1 GCA_018715285.1 Candidatus Faecivivens stercoripullorum
TCCTGGGCCTGAGAGTTCATGACCGACAGTTTTTCCCGCAGATTCTGATAAATTGGGCGTACCTTGCGGGAATAGATGAACGAAGCAAAGAAAATTACCGGCAGAATGACGCAGAGCGCCAGTGTAAACAAAACGTCGGTGCACAGAAAATAAATCAGAACCGCAAAAAACAGTACAATACTTTCCAGTGCGACGCGGCAGTCCCATGCGGTTACATGGCGTACCATGTCCAGATCTCCGGTCAGTCTGGTCATCAGGTCGCCAGTGCGGTTTTTGTCATAAAACTTCATATCCTGGCGCTGAAGATTGCGGTAAATGACAGCTCTGATATTGGCGACCAGCCCGGTACTGGATTTTTCACACAGCATGACCATGATATAGCCAATGCCGGTTCTCAGCAGGGTGAAACCAATCATGATGGCAACCAGCGGAATCAGCAGATTGATCTGAGGAGATACCCCTTCAGCCGGTGCCAGAATCTTATCGACGATCAGGCGGGAAACCGTGGGGTTTACCAGCTGAAGCAACGCCATGATGACAACCAGACACATGGCGGTGATAAATTGCTTTCGGTACCCCTTCATATTTTCCCAGATCCACTTGATGGGAAACATACAATTCACCTTACCTTTGCAGGAAAATGGATTACAGATCAGGCAGAAATTCATTACAGCGGAGCTCCATTTGCTGTAATCAGGTGCAACTGCCCGGACAGGTTCTATTCAACTTGTCAGTGACATTATAGCATGAAGTGTAAAAATGAAAAGACTTTTTCTATAAAAACATCTATAAAGTTTTTGACAAAACCCGGTGTAAAAAAGACAAATTATACAAAAGAAATGTATCATATTATACTGAAATTGAAAACAAAGCCCCTATTTAATAGGAAGGAAAATTTGCAGGAGAAAGTATTGATAAGTTGCAAAATAGATCAGGCATTCAAGTAATAATATCTTGTTATATAAAGAAAAACAGGGATGCCGTAAACATTTACGACATCCCTGTTTTTGGTGTTATTCATTCCAGTGTTTCAAAATTGCCGATACCATGTTTAACACGGTCCTCAACCTCTGCGCGTTTGGCATCGTTGAACCGGTCAAGTGTACCGACCAGATAACCGGTAATCCGACGAATCCGTTCAAAGGGTTCCGGCTCCAGCTGCCAGGACAGGTCGACGTAATCTCCGTCCAGACGAATATCGATGGAGGCAAATTTCCGTCCGGGATATTTATCTTTCACATAGCGGACATATGCATCTTGCTCCTGTTGGGAAATGTTTCCGCCGGTTACGGTAACAGTGGTATTCATATTCCTTCTCCTTTCAAAATGTAGTACACAAAATGTAAGTTATACACTAGATATGGGTGCATTAACTATACTATACCCCTCTTTTGCCGGGTTGTCAAGGGCAGGCAAAAAGATATTCCCGGACAGACTTCAAAAGCCCTTGACAATATAGGTCATACAAATTATAATAAAATCATACAGGAAATAACCCGCTTGTGCGGGATTTGAAAAGATCAATAAATGGAAAGGATCTGGATTTATGAGAAGTGATCACGTCAAAAAGGGCGCTAACTGCGCAGCGTCCCGTTCGCTGTTCAATGCGCTTGGGTATACCCGTGAGGAGATGGAACGTCCGCTGATCGGTGTCGTTTCCAGCTGGAATGAGATTGTTCCCGGTCATATGAATCTGGATAAGATTGCACAGGCAGTCAAAATGGGCGTCGCAATGGCTGGCGGTACTCCGATTGTGATTCCGGCAATCGCTGTCTGCGATGGTATCGCAATGGGACATATCGGTATGAAATATTCACTGGTCACTCGTGATCTGATTGCCGATTCTACTGAGGCAATGGCGATGGCGCATCAGTTTGACGGCCTGGTCATGATCCCGAACTGTGATAAAAACGTACCCGGTCTGCTGATGGCAGCTGCCCGTCTGAATATCCCGACGGTATTTGTTTCCGGCGGCCCGATGCTCGCTGGTCATATGGATGGACATAAGACTTCGCTTTCTTCGATGTTTGAGGCACAGGGCGCGTACAATGCCGGTAAAATCGATGAGGAAAAGCTGCATGAATGGGAAGAAAATACCTGTCCTACCTGCGGCTCCTGCTCGGGTATGTACACCGCAAACTCGATGAACTGCCTGACTGAGGTACTGGGTATGGGCCTGCGCGGCAACGGTACTATTCCAGCTGTCTACTCTCAGCGTATCCAGTTGGCTAAACATGCCGGTATGAAGGTCATGGAGATGGTCGAAAAGAATATCCGTCCTCGTGATATCATGACCTATGAGGCTTTTGAGAACGCACTGACGATGGATATGGCGCTCGGATGCTCCACCAACTCGATGCTGCACCTTCCCGCAATTGCTCATGAATGCGGTATTGAACTGAATATGGACATTGCCAACCGTATTTCGGAAAAGGTCCCCAACGTCTGCCATCTGGCACCTGCCGGCCCGACCTATATGGAAGACCTTAATGCCGCTGGTGGTATTTATGCGGTTATGAAGGAAATTGCCGACCTTGGACTCCTGCATACCGATCTGATGACCGTTACTGGTAAGACTGTCGCAGAAAATATCAAAGATGCTGTCAACCTCAATCCGGAAGTTATCCGTCCGACGGATAACCCCTATTCCAAGACCGGTGGTATTGCGGTTCTGCGCGGTAACCTGGCGCCTGATTCCTGTGTCGTCAAGAGAAGCGCAGTTGCACCGGAAATGCTGGTACATGAAGGTCCTGCACGCTGCTATGACTCGGAGGAAGAAGCACAGGCTGCTATTGACGCAGGTCAGATCAATGACGGTGATGTCGTTGTCATCCGCTACGAAGGCCCGAAAGGCGGTCCTGGCATGCGTGAGATGCTGACACCTACCTCTGCAATTCAGGGACGCGGTCAGGGTTCTACCGTTGCGCTGATTACCGATGGACGGTTCTCTGGTGCGACCCGTGGCGCTTCGATTGGTCACGTTTCTCCTGAAGCTGCTGTCGGCGGCCCGATTGCGCTGGTCAAAGATGGAGATATCATTGCAATTGATATTCCTAACCATTCGATTACCCTTAAGGTCAGCGACGAAGAGCTGGCTGCCCGTAAGGCTGCATGGAAACCCCGTGCACCGAAAATCAATACCGGCTATCTGGCCCGTTATGCTTCGCTGGTTACTTCCGGTAACCGCGGTGCTGTACTGGAGGTTCCCAAGTCGGAATAATTGCGTGGTTTGATTGATGGCAGGCTGTCCGCTACTGCGGGCAGCCTGTTTTTATGTATGCAGAAAAAAATCCCGAATAGCCGGAATAAACCGGTTATACGGGATCTTTGCGTGTAGAGAAAAGTTTTATCTCTTTTTCCATTTCAGCAGCAGTGCCGAATTGATAATAACGAGGACAGAGCCGGCATTATGTACCAGCGCGCCGACAACCGGCCCGAGAATACCGGTAATGGCAAGTATAATTGCCAGGAAATTGAGTCCCATAGAGAAAGAAAGGTTGATTTTGATGGTTTTCATCATTCTTTTTGCGAGAGCCATCAGGTGGGGAAGCTCCTTGATCTCATCGTCTACAAGGGCAATGTCAGCAGCATCTACCGCAATATCGCTTCCAATACCGCCCATGGCGATACCGACATCTGCCTTTTTCAGTGCAGGTGCGTCATTGATACCGTCGCCGATCATGCAGACTTTGCTGCCATTTTTCTGGAAAGAATCGATATGAGACAGTTTATCTTCCGGCAGACAGCCGGCGTAAACATGACTGATTCCAAGCTGAGCGGCAATTGTATCAGCTGCGTTTTGATGGTCGCCCGTCAGCAGAACAGGTTCGACGCCAATCTGCCGCAGGGAAGCGATCATCTTTTTACTGTCATCCCGAACGGTATCCGAAAGAACCAGATAACCTGCCAGTATGCCGTCGATTGCGGTATAGATAACGGTACAGCCCTTTTTGAGATATTTGCTGGTATTTTCCGCCAGTTCACCGGATAACGTCGCCTTGACATTTTTGGTAATGAATTTTAGGTTCCCGGCCAGTATCTGTTTTCCGCCGACCATTGCCATGACGCCTTCTCCGGGAATCATACGGAATTCTTCGGCAGCGTCCGGTTTGCTGCCATAGCAGCGGACAATGGCTTTTCCGAGCGGATGTTCGCTCATCTGCTCGGCCGCAGCGGTAAATCGATAGATATCGTCCGGACTGTAATCCGAGACCGTTTCCGATGCAATAACGACAGGTGTCCCATAGGTCAGGGTACCGGTTTTGTCAAAGGTGACTTTTGATACTTCAGCCAGCCGTTCCAGTGCGTCTCCCTGTCTAACCAGGAAACCATGCTTTGTAGCATTGCCAATCGCCGCCATAATTGCGGTTGGTGTGGCCAGTACCAGCGCACAGGGGCAGAAGACGACCAGAATGGTTACTGCACGGATAATTTCACCCGAAATAAGCCAGGTGAGTGCCGCAGCCGTCAATGCGATAATGACAATCCATGTTGCCCATCTGTCAGCCAGCCCGACGATTTTTGCCTTGCCTGCGTCTGCCGACTGAACCAGCCGGATCATTCTCTGGATAGAACTGTCTTCGCCGACTTTTGTCGCTCTCATCTCAAAAGCACCGAACTGGTTGACGGTACCACTGGATACCTCATCGCCTGCCGACTTGTCCACAGGCAGTGATTCACCCGTCATGACCGCCTGATTGACTGAGGTTTCGCCCGAAAGGATAATACCATCTACCGGTACGGTTTCTCCGGGAAGCACCCGAATCAGATCATTCACCTGTACCTGTTGCGCAGGAATAATCTTTTCCGTTCCATCTGTAATGACTCTTGCAGTCTGAGGCGTGAGGTGGACCAGCTTTTCAATTCCGGCTCTTGCCTTTGCGACGGTCAGATCTTCCAGCAGACCGCCCAGCTGCATGATAAATGCCACTTCACCGGCCGCAAAATCCTCTCCAATCAAAACTGACGCAATCAACGCCAGTGAAACCAGCACGTCTGCCTTGATATCAAATGCGGTAATCAGCCCGATGATAGCTTCCAGAATAATCGGGATTCCGCAAAGAATAATGGCAATCCACGCCGCGTCAAAGGGAAGAGGCAGCAGGTCAAAAATACTGGCAATCAGGGCAACGCCGGAAATTACGAGAAATGCAATATCCTTTTTGGTACCGCCCAGCTCCATCAGCTGCTCCACCTTTTCGATGACTTTCCTCATTGTCATACCTTCTTTCTATACCTATAGGGGTATATGTATAGTATATCTTTCCGGAAATCTGATGTCAAGCATTTACATAAAAAAAGACAGCCCGAAAGCTGTCCTATAAGAATATTCAGATTATTATTGCATATTGGCAAAGCGTTCTACCGCTTTGGTAAAGTTTTCGATTGTTTTATCGGCATCTCCATGTTCAATGCCGTCTTTTACGCAGTGCTTGATATGTCCTTCCAGGACGATCTGTCCGACTTTGTGCAGAGCGGATTTGGCAGCATTGATCTGAGAGAGGATATCTTCGCAGGGTATATCTTCGTCCACCATCCGGTCGATAGCCTGTACCTGTCCAATGATCTTTTTTAATCTGCGGTGCAGATTTTCAGCGTCCATACATTGTTTCATAGATTACCTCCATATCTTATCAGGCACATACCTGATATAGCCATC
>DVLW01000087.1 GCA_018715285.1 Candidatus Faecivivens stercoripullorum
AAATGGGGCGCTGCCCCCTTTGGAAACCCCCGCAACAAACAGGTGCTATGCACCCAGCCGGGAGCATAGCGCCGTTTGTTGTCAGCAGCCCGTTTCACGGTCTGCGTGTAGTTCCTTGTAAACTGACCTAAATGGGTGTGCAAATATCATATCGTGTTCTGTCCCAAATACCGCAGAAAAATCATTTACAATCAGTATCGTGAAGATCTGAGAGATATCATAAGAACCTTATGCAAGTATAAGGGCGTTGAGATTCTGGAAGGACATATGATGCCCGATCATGTCCACTTACTGTTAAGTATACCACCAAAAATGAGCGTGTCAAGTTTCATGGGATATCTTAAAGGCAAAAGTGCGCTGATGATGTTTGACAAACATGCAAATTTGAAGTATAAGTTTGGAAACAGGCATTTTTGGGCAGAAGGGTATTATGTTTCGACAGTGGGACTAAATGAAGCTACAATTAAAAAATACATACAGGATCAGGAAAAGCACGACATTGCGCTGGATAAACTAAGTGTCCGGGAATATGAAGACCCTTTTAAGGGTAGCAAGTAATACGAACGCCCATTAAGGGGCGGCAAAAGAGGCAAAGGCAATAGGCTTGAACCTTTGTAAAAGGTAAAAGCCAGCGCCTTGAGACGCTGGCCGGTAATCATTGGGCTTTTAGCCCTAGAGCAAACCACCCGTTTGACGGGTGGTTTTGATATAGAAACATGAAATATACAGGATTATACCGTCAGCACCGTTCCGTCCAGTACGGCCTGTGACAGGCTGCCGTTCTGATCGTAACAGAGCTTGAGTGAGAAGAAGGGATGTTCTTCCATCAGCAGCCGCAGAAAAATCCGGTCGCCTTCCCACATCGGCAGTTCATCCAGTTTCTCTTTTTCCACCCAGCGCAGGATGCCTTCCGGGCAGCCGTCCGGGTCGGACAGCTCACCCGAGAAGTCGTCACAGGTATATAAAAACATATACTCGGTTGTAAGAGGCTGCATAACAAAGGTGATAATACCTCTCAGCCGCAGCGACCCAACTTTCAGTCCGGTTTCTTCATATACCTCACGGACAGCACATTCTTCCGGGGTTTCCCCTTCTTCGAACTTGCCGCCGACACCAATCCATTTGCCATGGTTTTCATCCACAGCCTTTTTGTTGCGGAACAGCATCAGCAGACTGCCGTCCCGTTCCAGGTAGCACAGGGTTGTATTGCGCATATTATTTTACGCCGGCAGCTTCACGCAGTGCATCTGCCATATCGGTCTTTTCCCAGCTGACGCCGAGGTCTTCACGTCCCATATGGCCGTAGCTTGCCAGTGCGCGGTAGATGGGTTTGCGCAGGTCAAGACGGTTGATGATAGCGGTCGGACGCAGGTCAAATACCTTTTCGACAGCCGCTTCAATTTCGGAATCGGCGATCACACCGGTTCCAAAGGTGTCTACCATGATGGATACCGGATGAGCGACACCGATGGCATAAGCCAGCTCGATTTCGCACTTGCGTGCCAGTCCGGCAGCAACAACGTTCTTTGCAACCCAGCGTGCAGCATAGGCAGCACTGCGGTCAACCTTGGTCGGGTCCTTACCGGAGAATGCACCGCCGCCGTGACGGGCATATCCGCCGTAGGTATCGACAATGATCTTGCGTCCGGTCAGGCCGGAGTCACCAGCAGGTCCGCCGATGACAAATCTGCCGGTCGGGTTGACAAAATAACGGGTGTTTTCATCCAGCAGTCCTTCCGGGATGGTCGGGAAAACAACTTCCCGCAGGATGTCTTCACGAATCTGTTCAAGGGAGATATCCTCAGCATGCTGGGTGGAAACGACGATGGTATCGATTCTTACCGGGCGGTCATCTTCATATTCAACCGTAACCTGGGTTTTTCCATCAGGACGCAGGTAGGGAAGGGTGCCGTTTTTGCGGACTTCGGTCAGACGGCGGGAGAGCTTGTGTGCCAGAGAGATCGGCAGCGGCATCAGCTCAGGGGTTTCGTCGCAGGCAAACCCAAACATCATGCCCTGGTCACCGGCGCCGTTTTCCAGCTCGTTTGCATTTTCTTCCGAGCCGTTTTTGGATTCGAGAGACTTGTCGACGCCCATTGCGATATCGCCCGACTGTTCGTCAATCGAGGTGATGATGGCGCAGGTCTGGCCGTCAAAGCCGTATTTTGCACGGTCATAGCCGATGTCGAGGATGACTTCACGTGCAATCTTGGGGATGTCAACATAGCAGTTGGTGGTGATTTCGCCCATGACCATGACCAGACCGGTGGTGCAGCAGGTTTCGCAGGCGACACGGCCGGTGGGGTCCTGTGCGAGGATTGCGTCGAGGACGGCGTCGGAGATCTGGTCGCAGATCTTGTCGGGATGTCCTTCGGTTACCGATTCAGATGAAAAAAGAACTCTTGCCATAACAGATGGTCTCCTTTTCTACAAAACAGCGCTGCCATTCTGCCGGACTCCGGGAAGGACAGCATTCCCGGCGGCGGTGAATGAGGTTGATAGCACCTTGATATCTGCGGTTTCCCAGGTAATCCTTCACAGGCAAAAATGAGCGCCCGTGCTGCAGACGGGCGCTCATGAAGACTTGTTCATGCTCCCTCATCTTTCGATCGCATACACGTCGTAGGAATTGGCACCGTTCCTGCCCCAAACGGGTCAGGTGGTTGCCGTGGTTTCACAGGTCCTGTACCTCCGCCACTCTGGATAAGGTGATTATCGAATACATTATAAGACAGTGTTCGGGGCTTGTCAATAGTGGGCGGACAATTTAAGACAAAATATCAGTTTTTATGGGTATATCGTTGCGATTACTGTCGAAAATACAGAGGACAGAATCATGGTGGATATTGATATAAAAATGTTCGGGTGGAGAAAGGAAACATATGTTTTAGAAAAGCCTTGACTTTTGCAGGGCCATCCTTTAAAATATAATTGTATAAATACCATTCTCGTTTTTTCTCTGAAAAAGGAAGTATGCTTGTGGCAGAATGCGATTCCCGGCAGCGCAGCCGGAAGATCAAACGGGTCCTCCGGCTGATCGCTGTCGTGGCAGTTATCCTGCTGGCTGTGGTCGGTACACTGTTTTTGATTCGAAATTTTGATGCACTGGTGAAAATCTTTACATCATCTGACCCGGCGGCCGAAATGGACCGCTTCCTGGATGGCAACCGCCTGATGGGGGTTCTGGTGCTGTATGGCGTGCAGATTGTGCAGATTCTGCTGGCGTTTATTCCCGGCGGCCCGATGCAGATGGTCGCGGGAGCTCTTTATGGCGGATTGGGCGGTGGACTGATTCTGCTGGCCGGTGCAGCGACGGCTTCATTTCTGATCTGGCATCTGGTTTCCAGACTGGGACAGGCTGCAATCGAGGCTTTCCATAACCGGGAAGATGCCGGAAAACTGAGCAAAATCCGCGCTTTTCGTGACCCGAAAAAGGCGGAGATGCTGGTGTGGATTCTGTTTCTGATTCCGGGGATGCCGAAAGATCTGCTGACCTATTTTGCGCCGCTGACACCGCTTAAATGCAAAAGGTTTATTCTGATTTCGACAATTGCCCGCTGCCCGGGTATTTTCATGACAACGTTTGCTTCTTCCAGTCTGCTCAGCGGCAACTGGTGGTTTGCGGCGGGATTGTATGTCCTGATGTTTGCAGCGGCTGTTTTTGGCGGCTGGTTTTACCGGAGGCTGCACCGGGACAGCGATACCGAGGATTCTGGTGAAATGGGCAATGACCGCAGGAATGAGGGCGGCAGTCTGCCGCAAGACGATTTTGGAAAGGATTGAATTTAAATGAATATACTGATTGCCGGGTGCTCCAAAACAGGAGCTACGCTTGCCGGTGAACTCAGCCGTGAAGGACATGACGTTTCGGTGGTTGACCCGCTGAGTTCTTCTCAGAGCCTGCTGCCGGATGATTATACCGGCTATTTTACCACTGGTATCCTGATCGATGAGGACGTTTTGCGCAATGCGGGTATCGAAAACTGCGACGCAGTGGCCGCGGTAAGTGATAACGACAATATCAATATCATGGTTTCGCAGGTGGCTAAGACCATCTTTGGTATCGGTACGGTGGTTGCCAGCCTTCAGGACCCGGCGCGTGAGGAAAAGTTCGGCTCCCTGATTACAACCGTCTGCCCGACCAACGTTGCCGCGTCTTCTATTAAAGGATACCTGCTGCGTCAGGATGCCGGACAGGTTACGCTGGGCTCCAGTACACTGGATATCCATCTGATGCCGGTGCCGGATCATCTGGTCGGATACCGGGCAAAAGACATCAAAGCTCGCGAAGGTGAGGCCGTCCTCGGTGTATTCCGGGCAGGAAAAGGACTGGTCATGTGCGCGGACGACCAGCAGCTGCTGATGGAAACAGACATGCTGGCGGTTGTACAGATCGTTGACTGAGCGAATGCGGGTCTGGAGTTAATTTGCTGGAAAGGTATGACGATAGATGAATATAATTATTATCGGCGGCGGCAAGCTGGGATTTTATCTTGCCAAGACACTGATTGAACATAAACATCATCCGGTCCTGATTGAAGCGGATGCCGAGACCTGTTCGGAGATTTCTGCCGGACTGGAGATTCCGGTCGTATGCGGTGACGGTACCACGGCGGAAGCGCTGCGGGCTGCCGGTGCTGAGGATGCGGACGTAGTAGTCGCGGTCACAGGAAAGGATGAACAGAATCTGGTTGCCTGTCAGCTGGCACGGATGACTTTTCCTGTCAAGCGGACGGCTGCCAAGGTTAATAACCCTAAAAATGCCGAAATTATGCGCAAACTGGGCATTGATATTGTTATTTCCAGTACCGACGCAATTGCACGGCTGATTGAATGGGAGGTTGACCTGTCCGGCTTTAAGTATATTGCCTCTTTGGGACAGGGCGAAGCAACGCTGCATGAGATTATGCTTCCGGCGGATTTTGCCTATTCCGGACGCAAGCTGTCGGAAGTCAAACTTCCGGAACAGTCGGTTCTGGTTGCGGTGGAACGCAAGCATGAGGTTATTATTCCGCGTGGTAATACAGAAATTATTTCCGGAGACAAACTGGTCGTACTGGTCAAAGGGGACGTACTGGACAAGGTTCGTGACAAGCTGAAATTGTGAGTCGCGCTCCTGCGGGCTGAGAAGGAGGAAACGCAATGCAGAACAACAAGGCGCTTGCAATTTACAATTATATTCGGGACTGCATTCAGAACCGGAATTTTTCCCCAACGGTACGGGAAATCTGTGAAGAAGTGGGGATTAAGTCCACCTCGACGGTGCACTATTACCTCCAGATGCTGGAGGAAAAAGGGTATATCGTAAAGGACCCGCTGAAAAAAAGAACCATCAAACTTCCCGGTTCCAGTTCCAAGTCGATTCCGCTTCTTGGAACGGTGACGGCCGGTATTCCGATTACAGCCATTCAGGAGGTTGAGGAATATATCCCGGTCAATAATCTTTCCGGCAACGCGGAAGATTATTTTGCACTGCATGTCCGCGGAACCAGTATGATTGAAGCGGGAATTATGGACGGAGATATCGCGATTGTCCGGCGGACGCCGGTCGCGGATAACGGCGACATTGTGGTTGCGATGATCGATGATGAGGCAACGGTCAAGCGGTTTTACCGGGAGAGCGGTTATGTCCGGCTCCAGCCGGAAAACCCTGCATTTGAACCGATCCTCACAACGGAAGTGGTCATCCTCGGCAAGGTCGTCATGCTGATGCGCAGCTACGAATAAAATGCAGCCCGGTTATAATCTGCCGGGCTGTTTTTGTAAGGCGGAAAGTGCTGATGAATGGAATAGATGTTTTTGGCGCAGAATGATTCTGGGAGCCGCCGAGAGCAGAAAATTTTGGTTGGATGTGAGATGCCCGGTTGTGAATCAGCCGGGCATCTTGCTTTTTTTATAAATGATAAGACTGATGCCGGAAAACGGCAGCGGAAAGGAGCAAACTGATGAAAAACGTCTATGGGTATATTCGCGTCAGCACAAGAGAACAGAACGAAGACAGACAGGTCGCCGCACTCAAACAGGTGGATATTGCCGATAAAAACCTGTTTGTGGACAAACAGTCCGGTAAGGATTTTGAACGCCCGCAGTACCGTAAACTGGTCAAAAAACTCAAACGCGATGATCTGCTTTACGTCAAAAGCATCGACCGGCTGGGCCGCAACTATGCGGAAATACTCGAGCAGTGGCGGATTCTGACCAAGGAAAAGGGAATTGATATCGTCGTGCTGGATATGCCGCTGCTGGATACCCGCCGCGGAAAAGACCTGATGGGGACTTTTTTGAGCGACATCGTTTTGCAGGTGCTTTCCTTTGTGGCGGAAAATGAACGCAGCAATATCCGCCAGCGGCAGGCTGAAGGAATCGCTGCGGCAAAGGCCAGAGGCGTACGGTTTGGCAGGCCGTCCGCACCGCTGCCGGAAAACTTCGGTCAGGTATGCCTGCAATGGAAGACCGGCAGGATTTCCGGTACCGTTGCGGCGAGGATGTGCGGAATGCCATTATCGTCTTTCAGATACCGCGCACATCTGTACGAAAATGAGGATATTGTATAAACTACCATAATATACAAAATAGTGTACCTTTTGGCAATATTTGATCTTACATATTGTTTTGAATCCTGCCGTGCATAATGGACGTCAGACGGGATGCTGAATGGTTAAAATGCTTGCTTTTTGTCTGAAAAGGTGATATAGTAAAGTATAAATATTGTATCTTTTTGGTTGCAAAAAGGTACACTTTGTTGTAAAATCAGATATAATGAGATTTTAAAAAACGAGGTTGGAATATGGACGGTGGATTTACGTCCTCTGTTGAAGAAACACTTTGCTGTTTCAGCCTGCTGGCGCAGGCAACAGAGAATATCTACTTTATTTATGACTATGAAAATGATCGCCTGTATTTTTCTGAAAATATTCAGAAAGCTGGCGATCTGTTCCCGTTCGGGCAAAAATACTGTAAGCTGGAAGAATGGCAGAACCGGATGGAAACCTGTGATGCTGCACATCTTACCCAGCTGATCTCCGACCTGGTTTCCCATAAATCTGAAAGAATTGAATTTAATTACCGGCTGTGCAATGCACAGAATGAATACGTCTGGATCAATACCCGCGGTAAGGGATGCTATCGTGCAGACCGAAGCCTGTGCTGTATTATCGGTCAGCTGTCGGTCAGCAGGGATGAAAGACAGCAGGAAACGTACAATCATAAGGAACTGAAATGCGAAATCCGCGAGATTCTCAAAAATGTCAATCCTTGTTATCTTCTGCTGATCGGTGTGGACAACTTAAAGGCGATTAACCTGACAAACGGACGGGATTTTGGGGATACGGTGCTGAATGATATCGCCAGGATTATCGGTGAGGAAACCGGTCAGCGGTTCCGTGTCTACCGGATAAACGGCGACTGGTTTGCAGTTAACCTCCAGAATACCTCTGAAGAAGAGGTCAGGGATATATTCCGCCGGGTACAGCAGCGGATGGCAAGCCAGTGCACTTTGTCGGCCGGATGCGTGTCCTATATCGATTATCATGTGACGGATGAGAGCATCCTTTTGCAGTATGCTGAGTCGGCGCTGGACTGCTCCAAATCCCAGGGAAAAGACCGGCTGACCTT